>NZ_BAAACY010000112.1:0-42191 GCF_039521925.1 Virgibacillus salarius
ATTTCATTTCAAAATCTAAAGGCAAAACGACTTGATTCATGGTATAATGTTTAAACATAAGGGATACCTCTTTTCTAAGTTTTTGTGTAGTTACTTTAACTTTATCAGAAGGTATCCTTTTTGCGTATATAAATATTGAAAAAAGTAAAAAAAGTGATACGCCCTAAATTGGCGTACCACTTTTTTTAGTTACTGGGTTTTGTCCCAGCCCCCTGTTCCTAGTCAACGGGAATAAACTCCTTTTCCGTGGGCAGTGATTCAGCCTCTTCTTGCGTATAAACCCCAACATTTCAGGCTTCACACCATTGTTCTTGCACAGGAGTCTCGTATATTCCGGTTGCTGTGTCTTCATGTACCTTATGAGACAGTCCCTTATGGATGGGTCATGTCATGATTTTGGATAACCGTCTACAACTAGATCGAGTTTACCTGTATTTGGATCGATGACTAAGCCATGGACTGGTACGCTTTCTGGCATAAGCGGATGGTTCTTAATCGTAGAAACACTATGCTTCACACTATCCTCGACACTATCAAAACCTCGTAAAAAATGTTTGAAATCAACACCTGAATGGTGAAGTGTATCTAGTTTTTCTTGACTAATTCCACGAGTTTTCATTTTTTCAACTGTTCGATCAGCCTCTACACCGGCCATCCCACAATCATAATGGCCAATCACACAAACCTCATCTACTTCAAGTTCATACACTCCAACGAGAATACTTCGCATGATGCTACCAAAAGGATGGGATACAAGTGCTCCGGCAGTTTTAATAATTTTCGCATCGCCATTCGCTATATTCATGGACTTTGGCAATAGCTCGACGAGTCGAGTATCCATACAAGAAAGAATTAAGGCTCGTTTGTTTGGGAGTTTATTGCGCTGATATTTTTCATATTCCTTATTGTCAACAAATTCTTTATTATAGGTTAAAATCTCTTCTAATAAACTCATGATCAAGCTCCTCTTTTTAATAATCTCTATCCATTATAAAGGAAAAATTACAAGAAGACATAATTTAGGTGGAATTACTAGATATATATCATTATTAAAAACAAACTGAAAATTATCAACATATGTAATTTCTTAATTATGTTAAAATAATAATCTTACAAAGAGGCATCGTTTTATAGATGTTTCATTGAATGGAGAAAGTGAAAATGTCATTGCAAGTCAATAGAGGAGGCTAATTCAATTGCCATTATGGATGTTTTACTTATTGCTCTTTTACTTTATTTTGGGGTATACTTCATGCTAAAAAGAAAGCTTCATATAAATAGTCAAACAATTAGATACAAACATGTAAATAAATTTAACTTTTACCTTGATCCTATCGTTTTTCAATATTTTCCAAAAAATGTATTTAAATCTTCAGGCGTATTTGATTTGAGTCCGTAACTTTTTTGTTTTGTGTATGAATTCTATTGCACTTTTAGTAAATCTTTTGTTCTTTCCTCGTATTTTTTACTCTAAATGGCCTATATTTTTAAAACCAGAAATATTATTTTTATTCATCTCTTTTTTCCATTTGTTTTATCGCTATGGTTCACATTCCCCCCTTAAATAGAGTATAATTAGAAGGAGATTTTAAAGGAGAATTGTATCATGAGCTATCAAGCTTTATATCGGGTTTGGCGACCAACGAATTTTGCAGATGTGGTTGGGCAAACCCATATTACACGAACTTTGCAGAATGCGATTGTACAAGAAAAATTCTCTCATGCCTATTTGTTTTCCGGACCACGTGGGACAGGGAAAACAAGTGCTGCGAAAATTTTTGCCAAAACGATTAACTGCGAGCGTTCGCCGGTAAAAGAACCTTGTAATGAATGTGCGGCATGCCGTGGCATTCAGGATGGGTCCATTTCCGATGTTATCGAAATTGATGCTGCATCTAATACAAGCGTTGATGATGTCCGAGAAATTAGAGATAAAGTAAAATATGCATCTAGTGTGGTACCTTATAAGGTATATATCATTGATGAGGTACACATGATATCGGTAAATGCATTTAACGCATTGTTAAAGACACTGGAAGAACCTCCAAAGCATGTTGTCTTTATCTTAGCTACAACAGAACCACATAAGATTCCATTAACGATACTATCAAGGTGCCAACGGTTTGATTTTAAGCCAATTTCTAATCAGGCTATCGTCGAGCGAATGCAAACCATTATAGAAGCAGAAGGAATATCCGTTTCAAAAGAAGCACTAGATACGGTTGCTTTAGCTGCTGAAGGTGGAATGCGTGATGCACTAAGTATTCTTGACCAGGCTATTTCCTATAGTGAGGATACGGTTGAACTGGAGGATGTTTTAGCGGTTACCGGTGGTGTATCGCAACAAACTTTAATGAAAATTGTCCAGTCCATGTATGAAAAAGATGTACAACAAGCGTTAATGCAGTTGGATGAACTGCTCCAGGGAGGAAAAGATCCAGCTCGATTTGTTTATGATATGATCTACTTTCTACGCGATTTGTTACTATACAAGGGTGCGCCAACACTTGAAGGAATGCTAGAGCGTGCACGCGCTGACGAAAGTTTTAAGCATTTAGCTAATCACGTATCCAATGCTTGGGTTCAGGAAGCAATGACACAATTAAATCAATGCCAGCAGGAAATCAAGTGGACGAATAGCCCGAAAGTGTATATTGAGATTGCCATCTTGTCCATCACAAACGCTAATGTGGAACAAGGACGTTCAGAACAAGTGGTAGAATCTGATGCAATTGCAGAGTTAACTGCAAAAATTGGTCAGCTTGAAAAGGAATTGAGCTTATTAAAGGAAAACCCTGTTGTTAGTGCACAACCTGCACCACAACGTGAATCTAGAAGAGCACCATCCAGATCATCGAAGAACAGTTATAAGATCCCATATGAGCGAATTCGCGAGGTACTTAAACAAGCGGAGAAGCCAGCATTGAAGGAAGTTCATTCTCAATGGGCTACCTTTTTAGCAAATTTAAAGAAAGCTAATGCTCCCGCTCATGCTACTATCCAAGATAGTAAGCCAGCAGCAGCATCGGATCAAGCGCTTGTCGTTGCATTTAAATATGAAATACACTGTTCTCTGTTCTTAGATAATCGGGAGACAGTAGAATCGATACTCTCCAATGTACTAGGAAAATCATTAACGATTATCCCAATTCCAGAAAAGGATTGGACAGATTTACGAACAGAGTATTTATCAAGTCAAGAGAAATCGGAACCAAAAGCGGAACAAACTGCAGATCCATTAGTTGAGGAAGCAAGAAAGCTTTTTGGTGATGACGTATTGGAAATACATGATTAATCGAAGCATTATACGAATTAAAGGAGGAATTTTCCATGAAGGGAAATATGGGTAATATGATGAAGCAAATGCAAAAAATGCAAAAGAAAATGATGAAGGCACAGGATGAATTACATGAAATGACATTCGAAGCATCAGCTGGCGGTGGAATGGTTACAGTATACGCCAACGGCAAAAAAGAAATAACAGATATTCAAATCAAAGAGGAGGTTATTGATCCTGATGATGCTGAAATGCTACAGGACTTAATCTTGACTGCTACGAATGATGTATTAAAACAAATTGATGATAAAACGAATGATACAATGGGACAATTCACGAAAGGGTTAAACATGCCTGGAATGTTCTAATTCTAGGAGGCGCGTAGATGTATTATCCAGAACCAATTTCTAAATTGATTGATAGCTTTACAAAATTGCCTGGAATCGGGCCAAAAACGGCTGTCCGCCTGGCATTCTTTGTGTTAAATATGAAAGAAGACGATGTCTTGGAATTTGCCAATTCATTGGTCAATGCAAAGCGAGAGCTAACACATTGCTCCACCTGTGGCCACATTACGGATCAAGATCCATGTTCTATTTGTCAGGATACTTCCCGTGACCAATCGATTATCTGTGTTGTACAGGATCCGAAGGACGTTATTGCCATGGAAAAAATGAAGGAATTCCATGGGAAATACCATGTATTACATGGAGCGATTTCCCCTATGGATGGGATTGGACCAGAGGATATTAACGTTCCCGATTTAATTAATCGACTAAAGGATGAAGAAGTTGAGGAGTTAATATTGGCTACAAATCCTAATATCGAAGGTGAAGCAACTGCAATGTATATATCCCGACTTGTAAAACCATCTGGAATTCGAACAACAAGAATTGCTCATGGTTTACCAGTAGGGGGAGATTTGGAATATGCAGATGAAGTAACCCTATCGAAGGCATTAGAAGGTAGAAGAGATCTGTAGGAATTAGGTGAATACATGGCAAAGAAAAAGATAACGAGAAAAGATGTTGACGGTGAGTTGTTAGATACGATGATTCGTTTGGAGAAAGAGAGGAAGCAAATCGAGTCAATGGTTTCTAGAAGCATTGAATCGACAAGTGATGGATATCATTGGGAGGCTTTTGCACAAGCGAAATATTTATTCTTACTACGAGAGGCAAGGCATCGTAATTTACGAGCAAACTATCATTAATTGAAGGTTTTTTCATAAACTACTATATTAATTGATACGTATACTTCAAAGACAAGGCATGGATGCACTTGTCTTTTTGGCTCGATTATATATGTTGAGCTTTGAAAAAATTAAGCATAATAAAACACGCAGGCTCCTATATTCTTTACACTTGAACTGACGAGAAACAAAGCAAAGGGATAGGATTGCTGTCGTTAGGGAATAACTGAAGCTAACCATCGCATAACTTACTCATTCAGTTATCCCTAACCTATGAATAGAATTGGCTAAATCTAAACTAACAAAGTGCTCTCGTCTTTATTAATAATATAATCTGCAGTTTCAACTGCTTTTTGTAGCTGATTATTTTTCAGATAATAATTAAATAATTCCCTTTCATAGCGTTGCATGGTTACAAAAAAACCATGCTCTTTAAAATAAGGTAATGCTTTTTTTGTAAGATAGAAATAATATTTTTCTTCTAGGTCAAGAATCGTATAATAATGTAGCCAGAATACATGCTGATATAAGGGATCTCCTATTTCTGTAGCTACTGCTAAGCCTTCTTCTACTAAAGCTAGTAATGCTTCTTTTGCAATAAATCCTCCTTCATTACCACAACGTACATACCCTTCTAATGATAATAAATAAATATTTGATTTCTGTTGCTTTAAATCCATGGACGCTTTATATAGTTTACCAGCTTCACGGTATTTCTTTCTCTTTAAGTGTTCGTAGGCATAATTATGTAGAATTTTAGCTTTCTTTTCTGGAGAGTTACATAGATCACAAAGCCGAATTAATTCATCGTATTGCTCCTTCGTTTCCTTAAAATTTCGATGCTGGCCGGACTCTACTTCAATTAACATAAGGTTTTCCGTATCAATAACCCCAAGAAAATAATTTCTTTGCTTATAGGCATTCAACGCTTTTTCCCCATAGTAATATGCTAATACGGGAGAATGGATATGATGATAAGCTGCTGCCAAATCATAATAGACCATAGCATTGGAATACATATCAAAATTAATACTTTTTAGTAGATCGATAGATTTAAGATGCTCATCAATCGTCATATAGTAGATACCTTTTACATGTTGCAAGAGGTTCTCTTCATAGTTATTGAGCTTATTCCGTTTTTTATCCAGAAAGTCGATTAACTCTACAGCATTATCCACACTATTTTGCTTTAAATAATAGATGGCCTTTAAGAGTAAATAGTAGAGGTGATATCCTGAAATAGCAATCATTTCGTTTGTTTGAAATTCATGATAAACGGTAGTCGCACTGCTATAATCTTGGGAAATTATCATTTCTTTCCATTGGTCAAGCTTCTTTTTTACATTTTTTAAACTAGCTGCTTCTTCTTCTAAATTAATACTTAGTTTTTGAGCTAATAACATCGTGATTTCTGGTGAATATTCCGTTAATCCTCTTTCTATTTTACTAATATGTGTTACAGAGCAAATGCCTTGCCCAAGCTGTTCCTGGGTGATTTTAGCTTTTTCTCTGTAAAATTTAATAATCTTTCCTTCATACATCGATGCGGCCCCCTTTTAAAGAGATCTTCATTACATAATTTTTATCATTATTTTGTACGAGGATTAATAGAACTTCCGATATAAATAGCTAACTTTATACCAATTATAGCTAACTTGGGGTAATTATTAATAGTGCTTTTGATGCGAATTTTTTTCATTCGTAAAGGTGTTACACCAAGCTAATGCCTAGCAAGATAGGTTTTTATTAATATCCTCGCAACCTTGTTAATACCCCAAGGGAGTAATAGTAATGCAAAAGTTCTATTTTAAATATTCAGAAATGAAAGAATTACCCCAATTTACAGTATTGTGATGTGAATATAACATATGGAATAAGAACGGATTTGTACTTGCAGTTACAAATGCAAAAAGGAGGGAAGTATTACAAATCTAATTCAAAAGGAAAGAGAGGAGAAAATAGGTCATGCTAAAACGTAGATTGCAATGGCTCACTGTTTATTTATCTATTATATTACTGCTCATGTCCCTAGTTCCTGTATACCCATTTGCCGCCTCAGCTAAGGGGAAGGAAATAAAAGAGGTATTAAGTGACTTATCAGCAGAAGAGCGCAAAGCCATCCATGAATTAGAGGCAAATCAAGGTTTTACTATTCATCCAGATATTAATGTAGAAACGTCAGAGCCTGTACAGGTTATTGTTGAATTTAAGCAGGATCCAGCAAAAGTAGAGGTAGCAAAGGCGAAAGCGATGAAGTCACGTAGCAAGGTGACGTTAACTCAAGCATCAGACAAGGTAGAAGCATCACATAAACAATTTAAAGAATCCTTACAAAAGATGAAGAAAACAAAAGCTGCTAATGAACCAGCTATTACTTATGAGTATCGACATGCGATAAACGGTGTGGCGATGACATTACCTGGAAACAAGGTAAAAGATTTAATTCAAACAGGTGTTGTTAAACGGGTATGGAAGGATGAAACCGTTAACCTAGATCTTCCAATCATAGATCAAAACAAAATAGAACCCAAAATGGCTGATAGTGTTCCGCAAATTGGGGTAGATCAATTACATGAAGAAGGAATAAAAGGGGAAGGAATACAAGTTGGGGTAATTGATACAGGAATAGATTATAATCATCCTGATTTAACAAATGCCTATGATGGTTACCGTTTTACAGTAGGGGAAGACCCTGCTGATATTGATCCAGATCAGGTTAAGGGTTGGGATTATGTAGATAATGATGCGGATCCGATGGAGACTACGTATGAGGACTGGCAGAAGTCAGGAGAAGCGGAATTTATTAATGGGATAAGCTACTACACCTCACATGGCACACACGTTTCTGGCACAATTGCCGGTACGAAAAGTAATGATGTTGATTATGCAGTTAAAGGTGTAGCTCCCCAAGTAGATTTATATAATTATCGTGTGTTAGGACCTTATGGTTCGGGATCTACTAATGGAGTCATCGCGGGGATTGATAAAGCTGTCAAGGATGAAATGGATGTTATTAATCTCTCATTAGGATCTGGTACAAATGATCCGTTGTCTCCGACATCTGTAGCTGTTAATAATGCCGTATTATCAGATGTAGTAACGGTAGTGGCTGCAGGTAATGCTGGACCGGGAGAAAAAACGGTAGGATCACCAGGAGCGGCAGCGCTTCCAATTTCTGTTGGAGCTAGCGATGTGTCACAGGCAATACCAACATTCGATGCTACAGCAGGAGATATTGTATTAACAGATTTGCAACTGCTTGCCAAGAATTTTACAGACGACCTTGAAGCGCTCCGAGGTCAATCTTTATCTGTAGTAGATGCAGGCCTAGGGTATGCAGAGGATTTTTCAAAGATTAATGTAGAAGGGAAAATTGCTCTAATTGAGCGTGGTGAGATTACGTTTGACGAAAAAGTTAAGAATGCAAAGGATGCAGGCGCTGAAGCTGTCATTGTATTTAATCATGAAGAAGGACAAATTCCTTATTATATTGGAGAAAGTACAGCATATCTCCCAGCATTCCGTTTATCTAATCGAGATGGACAAGCTCTCAAAGAAGCGCTTTCAGAGGATCTTTTGCTGGTGTTTGGTGAACTAACAAATACGAATTCAGAAGGCGATCATTTAGCAGATTTTAGTTCAAGAGGACCTGCAGCACAAAATTATGATATTAAGCCAGATGTCGTGGCGCCTGGAGTAGCCATTTTCTCTACGTACCCTTCCTATGTTAATGATCCGGAAAGTAATAACTATGATTTAGCATATGCTCGGATTCAAGGTACTTCGATGGCTTCGCCACATGTTGCAGCATCAGCAGCACTTATCTTACAAACCCATCCAGATTACAGTCCGTTTGAAGTGAAAGCAGCTTTAATGAATACATCTGTTGATTTAAAAGAGGATTATTCTGTTTATGAAGTAGGGGCAGGACGTATTAATGCTTATGATGCCGTTCATGCTAAGACAGCAATTAAAGTCCTTGATCAAACAGAGATGATAGATGGTGAAGAGTCTATCATGATCGATGAAGTTACAGGATCCATTGGTTATGGTAGTTACTATCTTGAAAAAGGTCAGGGGCTAGAAAAAAAGAAAGCCCTTCGAATTGAGAATCGCTCAACGGAGGAGAAAACGTATGCCGTAAATGTTGAATTCCTAAAAGGAGACAACGAAGGAATTGCAGTAAATATACCGGAATCGCTAACTATAGGAGCTGAACAGTCAGGAAATATAGATGCAACTATTGAAGTTCCAGATAATGCATCGTACGGCACATTTGAAGGTTATATTCATATTGAAAATGAACAAAGTGAAGAGGCTTTCCAAGTACCGTTTGCTATTCGCGTTACCGATAAAGGGATTGATTATGTTGATTTAGATCGAGAAGCAGTTCCCAATGAATGGACATTCCATCCATTTTTAATTCCATTTATTAATATGGCTTTAAAGATTAAGAGCCCGATGGAAACAATGGATGTAATTGTAAAAGATGGAGAAACAAATGAGCCAATCGGGTTAGTTGGTACGTTAGATAGCAGCAATATGGATGTTGATCGAGAGTATTATATATTACAAGCATTTATGGGGACGGTATTTCCATTTACCAATGACCCTGAAAACCCAATAGCTAAAGAAAGAATGAAGCTACCAGAAGATGATTATATCCTAGAAGTGATTGGTCATGATGAAAACGGAGAAACGTACACGGTACAAAATGTCACTGTTGTCGATAATACACCGCCAGAAATAACATTTAACGATCTTGAGCCTGGTGTACATGAAGTGGATGAATCGATGTATACCGATGAAGATGGTTATCATGCGCTATGGGTTCATACAAATGTCTATGATTCTACGATTGATGTACTCAATTCCAAAGGACTAGAGTATGATCAGTCGGAAAATATCGTAGCTTATTATCAGAATTCACCGTTCCCAGGCAAGATTCCTGTAGAGGCGAATGGGGATATGAAATTTGGTTTATTACCAGAAGAGCTAGAAAATGGACCAGTAAATCTAGAGTTGTTACCAGTTGATTTAGCCACGAATGCTAATTTTATGAATAAAACGAGGTATACATTTGTGGAGGATGGTACGGCATATGGAATTACGAACTACGATGAAGAAGAAATAAGAAAAGGTGACACATTTACAGTGACATTGAGCTTAAAAAATGTTCAAGCACTAATGTCTGGCGAATTTGAGGTTGAATATGCGAATGATCTTTATTCGTTTGAAAATGTCCAAGTAAATGAGGCATTTGCGGAACATGCAAATGAAAATGGATGGAGCGTTGAATTAGATGAACCAACCTTTAGGGAAGACTATTGGACAGACTTTGTAAAGGTAGGAGCTTCGGTAGAAGGAAATGGTTTTTCCGGTATTGATGGGGATATGAAGTTTCTTGATGTCACGTTTAAATTGACAGATGACCATTATTATAGTGGTTTGGCAAGCTTGTCTGTTGCTGATTTTAGCTATAAACAAGCTGGGGAAACAGAACAGACAATCATTCCTGTTTTTTCTCATGATAAGTATACCATTATTCCAAAACATTCGACGATCACTGGATTTATTAAACCAGAAGCTTTTCTTCATGAAGATGGATTTTTATTACGAAAAGATTATAACGAAATCGGAGTAAAGGTATACGCAAAATCGCAAAACGGCAAGAAATATACGGGTACTATTACGGAGCAAGGAAGCTTTACCATCAAGGGCTTACCTGTGACGGAAGAAAAATATAAGGTTTATGTAGATGTTCCAGGTCATTTAAATAACGTGTTGGAGGCAGAGGTAGGAATAGAAAAAAATGGTGAACTAATTGGGCAATCGAAGCGTGTTTATCCTGAGATGAATCTTGCTGGAGATAGCAATGGAGATAAAGTGGTTGACATCCACGACGTGATGCGAGTTGTTGCCCATTATGGAAAAGAAAATGATAAAGCAGATGTTAATAAGGACGGGGTAGTGGATGAAGCAGACATCCGATTTATAGAGAAGAACTTTTTAGAAATTGGATTTGATGCACCAGGTAATAAAAGACCACTAGAAAAACTAGGCAATAAAGGATTAAATGATTTTCTAAAATCCTTAGGTCTAGAGCCAAACAAGTAAAATAAGCAGTCTTAAACGATGCGTATCGTACAGCAATTGGAATATTCATTAAAGAGCAACCTTGATAAGACCTTTGGTGAGACCGTTACCTCGGGGCAAAGCGTATACCAGTTGTTTAGTAAGAGAGCTGTCTCGAGAGACAGCTTCTCTTAAAAACATTATGGGAGTGAGGGGGATGGAAATTAACAACGGATTCAGGAAAGCATGGAAAATAATGATACGTACTTTACTTACCTTACTAATTATTATCGTTTTATATATGGTGGTTCAATTGTTGCTATATCCTAAACAGCCTCCTTCATTGTTTGGATATCAGCCTTTCTCTGTATTATCTAATAGTATGAATCCGACTTTCGAGACTGGCGATATGGTCATTGTAAAAAGATTAGCTCCAGCAGAGATTCAGGAAAATGACGTGATTACGTTTAAGAAAGGTACAAATCAGTATGTTACACACAGAGTAAATGAAGTAGTTTCCCATCAAGGCAATATCCAGTTTGTTACTAAGGGAGACAATAATAATGTGATTGATGAGTCAATGGTAACTGCAAATAAGGTCATGGGTAAACAGGTAGCCACCATTCCATATGCAGGATATATTGCTAAATTTATAAGTGGCCCAGTTGGGTTTATTCTACTTATTGTTCTCCCATTTACTGGATACATTTGTTTAGAGGTATATGAGCGAATATCGCGAACGACAAACGAAGATGCAACGAATCAAAAAAATGAATTGTAGCTAAGGAGGATATTTATGAAAAAATGGAAGAAAGCACTATTAGGTACAACCTTTGCCGGAGTATTGGTAGCATCAACTGGTTTAGGAACATACGCGTGGTTCACTTCAGAAACAGAGGCTCACGGGGACATGGAAAACGGAGTGTTGCAAATAAATGATAATAGCAATATAGAAACGCCAATTTTTTCTGGGGTTAAATTTGCCCCTTCCCAGCTTGAATATGGGAATTGGGTGACGATCGAGAATACGGGTGATTTAGACACGTTTCTGAGGGCGACTTATTCCCATTCCATTGACAAGGCATCCTTAGATGCATATGAGGTAGGATATATGGCTATGAAATACACGGTTACGCCGGACCAAGATACCTATGAAGAATCAAAAATTCAATTAGAAAACCTTTTTAATGGGGAAACAAATGAGCGGACTTTTACTGCTGCGAACACAGCTGAAGGTGTGGAGTTTTCTGGGGAACTATTAAACGGGGGAAATTCTGGAGAGATTGTATTTGGAGAGGGTGAAGAGGATTCGTTTTGGCAGCTAGATGAAGGCCAATATATTGATATTATGATAGCTATCAAACTTGATGAGAGTGCAGGTAATGAATATCAGGGAGCGCAATACGATGCTACCTTTCGTGTGATTGGTAAACAAACAGATGACGGTGCAGCATACGAGCAATAATTCGTAGGGGTGACAACTTGTGATATACAAGAAGAAAGCTTTTCAATTGCTTTTATGCTGCTTGTTTGTATATTTGGTAGGATCTAGTATAGCTACATCTACGACAAAGGCATGGTTTATAACTGAATCCCAATCACAGGGGAAGGTCGTCCATGCTACTACAGAGGATCTTTTGGATGTTGACGCTACTGTATTATCCTATGACACAGACTGTGTAATATGGATAGAAATGAAGATAAAGAATATCTCTGATGTGGCAATTCCAATAGAGATAGATGAAAGGTCTATTTATCTAGCTCCTGAAGAAGTATTCTCTGAAGTGTTTGAACGAAAGGTATCTTGTGAAGCAAACGAATTGCGTTTTCAATTAATAGGATTTAATCGGTTTATTGATGAATTTATTGTTGTTCCACTCCAACCATCTCTATTGAAAAAAACTGCTGTAAATAGATCTGTAGATATAGAGATAGAGAAACAGGTGAAGAACCAAGTGCAAACACCAGATAAACAAGCATCTGATTTGCATGAACAGTAAAAAAGACTTTTAGGGAGAGACAAGTATTTTAGATAAGGGAGCCTTGAAACATAATTTAAGGGTGAACGATGCATGGTCACGTTAGGCGGCTGCTTTAGGATTGGGACATAACTAAAACGGTTTATTCTAATGAAGGAAAATACACTACTCTAACCTCTCCGGAAATATACGTAAACTCCTTGAAAAAGGAGCGCTTTTTCTATATGTGATGTATCGCTATCGAAGCGTTCCTTATCCTGCGGGAGGAAAGCAAAGTATATTTCCGGAGAAGCTTCGTTCACGGACATCATTTCTAGTTGTTCGTTTTTTGGAATGAAATATTTTATTCTCCGCTTCGTAGATATTATAAAATTGGATGTAAGCTATAATCGCCTCCATTAATGCTTCACACGTGTAATAGTTTTGCCACCCATACTAACCGCATCATGCTTCCGCTTTCTTTAGTAAACCTTCGATATTTCTACCAGAGAAAACAGATGGTGTTGGGCTTTTTCGATGTTAGGTTGTTCTTATTCTCCTTTGTCCTGCATATGTAATATAAAAGGACAAGGGAGAGGGGTTGATCGGTATGAGTTCTACACTAGTTATTTCAATAATGGTAGCATTAATTATTATTTTATTACTTGTTGGCGCGCCAATCAAACCAATGCGCTTTATTGGACATACTACGGTGAAATTAGGGATAGGCATCTTATTTCTCTTTTTTATTAATGTATTCGGTGGAGCTATTGGGTTGCATATTCCGATTAATGTATTTACTGCAATTATCGCAGGCTTTCTCGGTATATTTGGACTAGCTTCTTTATCAGCTATTCATTTGTTTATTATTACGTAAAAGGATATGGAGGTACGTTTTTGTTATCTATTTCTTACAAAAAGTTTCAAAGATTGCCTGTATAGAATCCGTTAGATTAGGAGATACTAATTTGTAACGGAGGTGGGGAAATGAAACAGAATATGACATATGAGCGCTGTGGCATTTGTGAGGAAGAAAAGGAGACAGGTATTCATTTGTACACGTTATTTATTTGTTCTGAATGTGAGCATAATATGATACACACAGAGCCCAGAGAAGCGAAGTACAACTATTATCTGCAAAAATTAAAAAATATTAATAAACCAAAACTATATTCCTAGATCAAGAGGCTCGGACAAAACACAACTTCATTACTTAAAATACGAATGATCAGGTTTATTAATAGGACTATCATCGCCGCACCATGAAAATATACGCTCTTTCTGTGGGCACGCCGTGGGCACGGACTCAGCTAACTTGGTAAAGAAAGACACGTTACCAAGTGGATTTTCGAACTCGTGCTGTTCCCGCCGGAGTCTCGCATATTTCAGGTGCTAAATGAATGATTTTAATCAAAAAACGAATGATAATTAATTTAAAATAATTATCGTTTGTTTTTTGTTGTTTCTTCATTACTTTTTTCTCATCCTATTTTTATAAGAAGCCATGAAGGGTTGGCAATGACTAAATGAAAAGACGGTATTGCTATGATAAGATAAGAGATATGTAAAGAAGTAACATGCTTGGAGAGATAAAAGAATGAATCAAAAGCTAACCCCATTATTTTCTACATTACAACAATTTCAACTGAATCAACCCGTTTCTTTTCATGTACCTGGTCATAAAAATGGTGAGATATTTCCTTCCTTCGCAAAGGATTATTATTCATCCTTATTAAGGCTTGACGTAACGGAGCTACCTGGCCTAGATGATTTGCACGCCCCCGAGGGTGCAATTGCAAATGCTGAACAACTGGCAGGCGATTATTTTCAAGCTGATCATACATTTTTCCTTGTTGGTGGAAGTACGACTGGTAATCTAGCGATGGTCCTAGCAACTTGTACAGCAAATGATACAATTATTGTGCAACGCAATTGTCATAAATCGATTATGAATGCTTTGGAATTAAGTGGTGCAAAACCAGTGTTTATTGCTCCAGAATATAATGAGATAGTAGATCGATATACGAGCCCGAGTATATCGACGTTACAGGAAGCGTTAGCACTTTATCCACAGGCGAAAGCAGTAGTGCTTACTTATCCGGATTATTTTGGCAAAACATTCAATCTAAAAAAAATGATCGATCTTATTCATTCATATCATATTCCCGTCCTTATTGATGAAGCCCACGGTGTTCACTTTTCATTGGGTACTCCATTTCCAGAGTCTGCAATAGCTCTTGGTGCGGATATCGTTGTACAGTCTGCCCACAAGATGGCTCCGGCTTTAACAATGGGTGCATATCTTCACTTGAATTCAGCTATTGTTTCGAAGCATCGTGTCGCACATTTTTTACAAATTATTCAATCCAGTAGCCCATCATATCCAATTATGGCATCGTTGGATATTGCTCGCGCCTTTTTGGCAGACTTTAAACAAGTAGCTATTAAAAAGGTTCTAGCTAGTGTTGATAAGGTCAAAACTATTTTTGATGATTCGAGCTATTGGAGAATTGTGCCAAGTGAT
The DNA here is from genome assembly GCF_039521925.1 of Virgibacillus salarius. Classification (NCBI taxonomy): domain Bacteria; kingdom Bacillati; phylum Bacillota; class Bacilli; order Caryophanales; family Bacillaceae; genus Virgibacillus; species Virgibacillus salarius. The sequence continues at coordinate 15,027 of NZ_BAAACY010000112.1, forward strand.
GACCCTTTGAAAATAACACTTCAGATGAATGAAGGTATTGCAGCAAATGAAGTAGCAAAACACTTTGAATTCGAACAAATATACCCAGAGTTAGTGACACATAATCAACTACTATTTATTCACGGGTTGGCACCATTTCCTTGGGAAAAGCGCTTGAAAAAAGCTGTAAAAAGCGTGAAGGATCAATTAAAAAATAGTGCCAAGCATGATACAATAAAAGTACAAAGCTTTTTTCCGAAGCGAATACAGGAATTAGCTTTGTCCTATCCATTGATGCAAAATCTGCATACCGTTTACATGCCTTTTAATGAGGCAGTAGGACATGTCGCAGCAGAAGCGGTAATTCCATATCCGCCAGGTATTGCATTAATTCTTAAAGGAGAAAAAATTACAACATTACATATAGAAGCCATTAACCAATTACGCAAACAGGGTATTCGTATGCAGCAACGTCATACAGATGGCATCCATGTTTTTACAGGTATAAAAGAAGGAGAAGAAGATACGTGAGTGGACAATTTATTACATTTGAAGGTGGCGAGGGTGCTGGTAAAACCTCGATTCTCCATTCTTTAAGAAAGAAGCTAAGTGATCATGGGTTCGAAGTGCTAGCAACACGTGAACCTGGAGGTATTGAAATTGCTGAGAAGATTCGAACCATTATTCTTGATCCGATGCATACAGAAATGGAAGAGCATACAGAAGCTTTGTTATATGCAGCCGCAAGAAGTCAGCATCTAGTTGAAAAGGTGTTACCTGCATTAAAGCAGGGTAAAATAGTGCTATGCGATCGCTTTATTGATAGTAGCCTGGTTTATCAAGGGTATGCAAGAGGATTAGGGATGGATGAGGTATTTGCAATCAATCAGTTTGCTATTGGAGATTGTATGCCGGACATGACATTGTTCTTTGACATTAAACCGAAAAAAGGACTACAACGAATAGCGGCGAATAAAGATAGAGAACAGAATCGATTAGATTTAGAAAATCTAGAGTTCCATGAACAAGTCTATAAAGCGTATCATATACTTGCAGAAAGATTCCCTGCACGAATTCAAACAATTAATGCAGACCAAACGATAGAAATGGTTGAAAAAGATGCTTACGATCGTATTATTTCTTTATTGACTTAACTAATGAAAAATAAAGGAGCTGGCAAGAATGAAGTTATTGATCGCAGTGGTACAGGATAAAGATTCTAATCGCTTAGTTGATGCTTTAGGTGAAGAGAATTTTAAAACAACCAAACTCGCTACTACTGGTGGATTTTTAAAAGAAGGAAACACAACTTTAATGATTGGTTGTGAGGATGAGTATGTTGATGAGGCGTTAGATATTATTAAAGATAATTGCTCTCATCGAGAACAAATGGTTGCCCCTATTTCGCCAATGGGTGGGAATGCAGATTCCTATATACCAAAGCCAGTCAAAGTTGAAGTAGGCGGAGCCACTGTATTTATATTGCCAATCGAATCGTTTTTTCAATTTTAATATGGTGTAAAGAAAAATTACTCCAACTAGTTGAAATCCGAACAATCTGTCTGTGAATATTGGTATACTGATTTCCAAGGGGGCTATGTGACCTCCTTGCTATGTCTAGCTTGAACACGCTTCGTGTAGAGTAGCCGCTGTTTGTTCCAATTAAGCAATCATCGAAACCGCCTTATAGCATTATTCGGTGATTTCATGGAAATAACACGTTTACTTATGAAGTTCATTTACTTGAAAAAGGGACTGAGCAGATGAAAATTAGCCAGGATTTAAGAACACAACCGGAAACTAAATATACCAGAACGACGAATGAGGACAACAGGTCTTTTCAGAAAACGCTACAGTCCCAGGTTTTGAATTTGAAGCAGCAGGAATTACAAGTACTCATGAAAAGCATTACCATGCAGGGAGACAAGCTGGCACGTTTTCGAACATTTCGTGACCTTGCTAAATTCAAACGCTTGGTGAAAGGATTTTTGCAGGAAGCTGTGTATAGTGGATTAGATTTGCAAAAATCACATAGTTTTGGCATGGATCGTCAAAATCGTAAGTTAATGCTAGTAAAGCAAATAGATGAAAAACTAGTAGAATTAACAGAGGAAATTATGAATCAAGAGAAAAAGACGGTAGACATACTTGGTTTAATTGGAGAGATAAAAGGTTTATTAGTTAACATATATACGTAGAATCTTAAGATAGATTATTGAAGGGGATACATATGGAAACATGGTCTGAGGTTGCAGAAGTACAACCGTTGGCAAGTAAAATAATAACAAACAGTATGAAAAAAGACCGCATTTCTCATGCGTATTTACTTCAAGGAGAAAGAGGGACCGGCAAAGAAGCAATCGCTTTATTAATTGCCAAAGGCATATTTTGTGAAACTAATGCTGTAAATGAACCTTGTCAAACGTGTAATGCTTGTAAACGTATTACCTCAGGGAATCACCCAGATGTTCATTGGATTGAACCAGATGGACAATCAATTAAGATCGATCAAATAAGGAATTTACAAAAGGAATTTACCTATTCGGGTCTAGAATCTAATAAAAAGGTATATATCATTAAAGGTGCAGATACGCTAACAGTAAATGCTGCTAATCGTATTCTTAAATTTTTGGAAGAGCCTAGTAAGCGAACAACTGCTATTATGCTAACAGATAACAGTCAAGCTATCTTGCCGACTATTCGTTCAAGATGTCAGGTTATTGACTTAAGGCCTCTTCATCCAACGATGTTGCAAAAACAACTCATTGAAGAAGGAATGCATGAGAGAAATGCTGTTTTGATGAGTACTCTAACGAATCGTATAGATGATGCTTTTACTAGAATTAACGATGAGTGGTTTGCCTCTGCAAGAAAGATAGTGGTACAATTAATAGAAGTACTTTCGACCAATCCAGAAGATATATTCTTATTTATTCATCAGCATTGGGTGACTCATTTCAAAGATAGAAATGAGCAAGAAGAAGGATTGGATCTCTTGCTTATCGCAATGAAAGATATTCTTTATTACCATATAGAAAATGAAGCTGGGATAGTGTTTTTCGCCCCTTCTGATGAATTGCTTGAATTGGCAGCAAGGCGCTTTTCTCAGAATCAATTAGTAGCAGTCTTACAAGCTATTTTACAAGCAAAGCGAAAATTGAAGCAAAATGTCCATCCGACCTTAGTGATGGAACAGCTAACACTTCAAATACAGAGGTGATAAGGAATGATAGAGGTAATTGGTGTCCGTTTTAAAAAGGCGGGTAAAATATATTATTTTGATCCAGGGGAAGCTACCATTTCACTAGATAGTTATGTTATTGTAGAGACAATTCGTGGAATCGAATTTGGCAAGGTTGTTCTTACCAATAAAAAGGTTGACGAGGAAGATGTTGTTCTACCACTTAAGAAAGTGATTCGTATTGCAACGGATAAGGATAAGTTAACCGTTTTAGAAAATCAAGAACGCGCAGAAAAGGCCTTTCAAGCCTGCATGGATAAGATTAAAGAGCATGACTTGGATATGAATCTAGTAGAAGTGGAATATACATTTGACAGAAATAAAATAATATTTTATTTTACAGCAGACGGAAGAGTTGATTTTAGAAATTTAGTAAAAGATCTGGCTGCTATGTTTAAAACACGTATAGAACTACGTCAAATTGGGGTACGGGATGAAGCGAAGATGCTTGGCGGTATCGGACCGTGTGGTAGAATGCTTTGCTGTTCTACTTTTTTAGGAGATTTTGAACCCGTTTCAATTAAAATGGCAAAGGATCAGAATTTATCCCTAAATCCGGCAAAAATTTCAGGTCTATGTGGCAGACTGATGTGCTGTTTAAAATACGAAAATGATGATTATGAGACAGCGAAACGGGAATTGCCGGATATTGGGAAAACGATAGAAACACCTTATGGTAAAGGCAAGGTTGTAGGGTTAAACATCTTGGAACGACTCATCCAAATCGAAATCCCTGAAAAAGAACGAGTAATCGAATATACTTTAGATGAACTAATAGATGAAGGAATTTTAGCGCAAGCCACAGAATAACGGGGTGAGTAGCGTGAAAAACAGGCAAATTTTTGATCAGGTATCAGATATGGAAAAGCAAATTGGTGAATTATATGAGCAGTTAGGTGATCTTAAAGGCAAATTAAGTGATTTATTGGAAGAAAATCATCGACTTGCCATGGAGAACCACAATTTGCGTAATCACTTAGATCATTCAAAAGAAGATGAAGAGGAAACATCTGACAACAAAGCAGAAGTGAATAAGAGCTTTCCTGGTGAAGGTTATGATAACCTAGCTAGATTGTATGAAGAAGGCTTTCATATTTGTAACTTGGAATTCGGTAGTCCGAGACGAAATGAAGACTGTATTTTTTGTCTGGACTTTCTGAATAAAACGAAATAATGCAATGTATGGCTGTCTCGATTTCGGGACAGCCTTTATTACAGTTGACTACTTTTTGCTTACGAGAAAGGACATACATATGGTTGAATTATACGATGATGAGCGTTTAGATTATTTACTGGCTGATAACAGCATGAAAATTATTCAAAGTCCTTCTGCATTCTCTTTCTCTTTGGATGCAGTACTACTTGCAAACTTTGCTTATATTCCGAAAAAAAGAGGAGCCATACTTGATCTCTGCACAGGCAATGGTGTTATTCCATTATTACTGTCGAGAAGGAGTAAAAGTAACATAACAGGTGTGGAGATTCAAGAACGTATTTACCAGATGGCGAAAAGGAATATCGACTTGAATAACTTACGTGAGCAAATAAAGATACTGCATGGAGATTTAAAATGCATGCAACCGATAATAGGTCAAAGTAGTTTTGATGTAGTCACCTGTAACCCACCTTATTTTCCGACCCCGTCAGCTACTGAACATAACCAAAATGAATATTTAACAATTGCCAGACACGAAGTTTTCTGTAGTCTAGAGGACGTTGTGAAGGCATGTAAGCTGCATGTTCGTCCAGGAGGGAAGGTATCTATGGTACATCGACCAGGCAGGCTTATTGATATTATTAGCCTATTTCGTAAGTACAAGCTCGAGCCAAAGCGTATTCAATTTGTTTACCCCAAAAAAGGGAAAGATGCAAATATGCTATTAATTGAAGCAATTAGAGATGGGAAGCCAGATTTAAAAATCTTGCCACCTTTATATGTATACAATGAGGATGGTACGTATACAGAAGAGGCAGAGGAGATTATATATGCCTGAACATGAACATACGGTCTATATTCTGAAATGTAAAGATAACTCATTATATACAGGTTACACAAACAATTTGGAAAACCGGCTGAAAATGCATAATGAAGGAAAGGGTGCAAAATATACCCGTGGAAGAGGTCCGTTTCAAGTTGTTTATATCGAGCGCTTTTCCAGTAAAGAAAAAGCAATGAAGAAAGAGTATACCATTAAACAATTAACTCGCAAGGAAAAATTACAACTTATTCGAGCAGCCTTGAAAGAAGTGATAAAATATGAACATTCAACAAAGCTTTGATAACGAAAAAAAAGGGAAATTATACATTGTTCCGACCCCTATTGGTAACTTAGAGGATATTACGTTCCGTGCATTAAATATACTGCGCTCAGTGTCAATTATCGCAGCAGAGGATACACGAAATTCTAAAAAACTATTGAACCATTTTGACATCTCAACACCGTTAATTAGTTATCATGAGCACAATAAGCTGGCAAGAGAGGAACAACTGTTACGGCGATTGGAAAACGATGAATCAATTGCTATTGTAAGTGATGCAGGAATGCCTGCGATATCCGATCCTGGTCATGAGTTAATTCAAGCGGCGATTGAGCAAGAATTTTCTGTAGTAGTACTGCCTGGAGCAAATGCAGCATTATGTGCGCTGATCGGTTCTGGTTTACCAGCAAATGAATTTTATTTTTATGGTTTCTTACCCCGTAAAAAGAAAGACAAGGAGGCAGAACTAGAGAGATTACAACGGATACAGGCCTCTTTATTATTTTATGAGTCACCTTATCGTATAAAGGAGACATTAAAGGCTGCCAAGTCTGTACTTGGTAATCGCCGTGTGGTCCTAGCACGGGAGCTATCTAAACGGTTTGAAGAATATATTCGAGGTACACTGAATGAGGTCATCACCTATACAAAAGACATAGAGCTTAAAGGCGAATTTTGTATGGTTATTGATGGAACAGACCAGTTAATTCAAGAAACTTCATTATGGTGGGATGGCTATACTATTGTTGAACATGTAGATTACTATATAGATGAGAAAGACATGCCTAGCAAAGAAGCAATAAAGCTAGTTGCAAAAGAGCGAAAGCTTCCGAAACGTGAAGTGTATCAAGCCTATCATATCGAGGATTAATTTGTTGCTATAAAAAAAGGTCTAACGTGTAGAACAGGCGTCAGACCTTTTTGAGACAATAATCTTACTATTTATTAAATCTTGCTTCTATCTCTTTAACCAGCTCTTGTGCACCTTCTGGGCTGAGGACAAGTTTGCCGTTTGCTAAAGAGAGATTATCATCGGAAACCTCTCCAGTAAGATGACAAGTCATGTTTGGTTTGTACTTCTTAAGGATAATTTTGTCATTTTCCACGTAGATTTCCATCGCATCTTTTTCCTGAATTTCAAGCGTACGACGAAGTTCCATTGGGATGACAACACGGCCAAGCTCATCCACTTTACGTACAATTCCGGTAGATTTCAATTTCTTTCCCCCTAAGGTTAGAAAAACGAGCCAATTGTCAGCAAGGGCTTTCGTTCTTCCTTAAAATTTGTAAAGCAAAAAAATCGTCATATTTCGACATCACTCTATGCAATAGAATACCAGTGTTTCTTTTTTCTGTCAATAAATATTTACCTGAAAATTTAATAATTTGAAATACCTGTATAAATACTATTATATCAGGTTTTGTCTTTTACTTAATTGGTTAAAATAAGGTATAAATCTGAAAAAAGCAAATAAACAATCTAATATTTTTCGACAAAATTCGATGTTTTTCTATGTTTCTCTTACAAAACATGATGACATTGCACTCTATTTGGCAAAATAACGGATAAAAGCTACAATAGTATATAGTTTTAATAAAGGATGCTGGTGGATTTAGGAGGTAATGGGAATGCCAAATAACAAAAAAACGTTTTATATAACAACACCGATTTATTACCCTAGTGGGAATTTGCATATTGGTCATGCGTATTCTACGGTTGCTGGCGATGCAATTGCTAGGTATAAGCGGATGCGTGGCTATGATGTAATGTATTTAACAGGTACGGATGAGCACGGTCAAAAAATCCAAAAAAAGGCTACAGAAAAGGGTGTAACTCCACAAGCGTACGTTGATGACATTGTAAGTGGTATTAAAGATTTATGGAAGAAACTTAAAATATCAAATGATGATTTTATTCGGACGACGGAAGAGCGTCATAAAAAAGTAGTGTCCAAAATATTTGATCAGCTTGTTAAACAGGGGGATATTTATTTAGATCAATACGAAGGCTGGTATTGTACATCTTGTGAGTCCTTCTTTACAGAGAGACAGTTGGAAGATGGGCATTGTCCAGATTGTGGCGGTCCAGTTGAAAAAGTAAAAGAAGAATCCTATTTCTTCAAGATGAGCAAATATGTCGATCGACTTGTGCAGTTCTATGAGGATAATCCAACGTTTATTCAGCCAGAAAGTCGTAAAAATGAAATGCTGAATAACTTTATAAAACCAGGGCTTGAAGATTTAGCAGTATCTCGTACCACTTTTGACTGGGGTATTAAAGTTCCCGGTGATCCAAAGCATGTGATATATGTATGGATTGATGCTTTAACTAACTATATTACAGCTTTAGGTTATGGTACAGACGATGATAGTAAATATCAAAAGTTCTGGCCAGCAGATGTTCATTTAATGAGTAAGGAAATTGTTCGTTTTCACACGATATATTGGCCAATTATGTTAATGGCATTAGATCTTCCCTTGCCGAAGAAGGTTTTTGCGCATGGTTGGATACTGATGAAAGATGGAAAAATGTCAAAATCTAAAGGGAACGTTGTTGATCCTGTACAACTAACAGATAAGTACGGCCTTGATGCACTTCGCTATTATTTGCTTCGCGAAGTTCCATTTGGATCAGATGGTGTATTTACACCTGAAGGATTTGTAGAACGTACTAACTACGATTTGGCTAATGATCTAGGCAATCTATTAAACCGTACTGTTGCTATGATTAATAAATACTTTGATGGTCAGATTCCGTTATATCAAGCAAGTGAAACAGAGATTGAGGCTTCACTTGAAGCATTTGGAAAAGAAACGATTCAGAAAGTAGAAGAAGCGATGGAGAATATGCAGTTCTCTGTAGCACTATCCTCCCTTTGGCAGTTAATTAGTAGAACAAATAAATATATTGATGAAACAGAACCGTGGGTATTAGCTAAACATGAGGATCAGAAGGAACGATTGGGTAATGTAATGGCCCATCTAGCTGAATATCTTAGAAAAATTGCAGTTATGCTACAGCCGTTCTTAACAGACGCACCTACAGAAATCTTCCGACAGCTCCATGTCACAGAAGCGGCATTAAAGGAATGGGATAGCATTTATCGTGAAGGGCAAATTAGTGTAGGTACTAAAGTTCAAAAAGGAAAGCCAATCTTTCCTCGCTTGGATGTAGATAAAGAAGTACAAACTATTAAAGCAATGATGCAAAATCCTGCACAGGTTAAGGAAAAAGCTACGAAGGAAGAAACCAAAAGTACACAAGAAATTACCTTTGATGACTTTATGAAGATAGACATGCGAGTGGCAGAGGTAATAAAAGCAGAGCCTGTCAAGAAGGCTGATAAGTTATTGAAGCTTCAATTAGATCTTGGAGCGGAGAAACGGCAAGTTGTTTCGGGTATTGCACAGTACTATCAACCACATGAATTACCAGGTAAAAAAGTAATCTGTGTAACGAATTTAAAACCTGTAAAACTAAGAGGCGAAAAATCAGAAGGTATGATTCTTTGTGGGGAAGATGAACATGGTAAGCTCGTTTTAGCATCTGTAGAAGAATCACTGCCGAATGGATCTGTCGTGAAATAAAAATAGGAAAACGGGCTGCTTGTAAGGTTCGTCAATTTTTAAATTTTTAAAGTACATGACTCTAGTTGAAATGGGGTTCGTATGAAAGGCATTAGCTATGAGTAAATTTGTTCATGACATGTTGAACCTTGTAGGGAAAGTGAAGTATATTCGGTTTGAATAAGTAGGGAGCTGGCTTTTGGGACAGCTCCTTTCTAAGCATAAGGAAGTTTTATTTTGTCATATAGTAAAGTAATTTTATTTGCTTCGGTCTGTCCAAGCTTATTTGAAGATAAACAGGTGAAATATATGACATAGCGTTTGAGCTTTGTGTTTAAGGAGTGAAGTGGTTTGTTATTTGATACACATGTTCATTTAAATGCGAGGGATTTCTTTGAAGATCGCGATGAAACAATTCAGCGTGCTTTTGATACCGGCGTAAACTATATGGTGGTAGTCGGTTTTGATCGGGAAACGATCCCGTTAGCTATCGAAATTGCAGAACAATATGAAACCATTTATGCGGCTGTAGGCTGGCACCCGGTGGATGCTATAGATATGACGGATGAAGAATTAAACTGGATTGAGGAATTTTCTGCTCATCCAAAGGTTGTAGCTATCGGAGAGATGGGATTAGACTATCATTGGGACAAGTCACCGAAGGATGTACAAAAAGACGTTTTTCGTAAACAAATACGGTTGGCGAAGAAATTAAATATGCCAATCATTATTCATAATCGTGAGGCGACCGAAGATGTTATTGAAATTCTTCAAGAAGAAGGTGCAGCATCTATTGGCGGTATTATGCATTGCTATAATGATTCAGCAAAATATGTACAAGCCTGTCTGGATATGAACTTTTACATCTCTCTTGGAGGTCCAGTAACATTCAAAAATGCAATAGAGCCAAAGGAAGTAGCGGTACAGGTGCCATTAGACCGACTGTTGGTTGAAACGGATGCACCTTTTTTAGCTCCACATCCAAATAGAGGTAAAAGAAATGAGCCTTCCTATGTTAAATTAGTAGCAGAAAAAATAGCTGAGCTGCGAGGTTTAACCTTGGAAGAAATTAGTGAAAACACGACAAAAAACGCTATTTCTCTCTTCGGGATAAAATTATGACGGTTGTAAAATAAGAAAAATATTTTGTTAAAAAATAGGAAAAAAACGGTATAAAAAAAGGTTAGCATTTAAGCTAACCTTTTTTTTATTGATAATTAAAAGATGGCGAAAAACCAGTTGTACCAATGCTTTCATTGTACTTATTAAAGAGTAATCCGCTCCTCAAATTAATGTGTAATCTAATTGTAACTTAATCGTAATCGGATATACTTTGACTTTGCATATAACTGTTAATATAATCAAAATGCATTAAGAGGAGGCAGAAGCATGCGAATGATTTCAAAGCTAATGCCGGCGTCGACAATGAAGCTGGTTATTTCAGGTATTGGTGTTTTGGCACTTGTTGTATTTTCCGGATTAGTACTATTTGATGCTACGAAGGCAGAAGTAGTCATAACTGAAGACGGTAAAGAACAAACAGTGAAAACGCATAAAAATACCGTTGAAGAACTGCTTGCAGAAGTAGGAATTACCGTCGGGGAGCATGATCATTTGTCACACAGTAAAGATGCTTCTATTGAAAACGGTATGGAAATTGAGTACAACAAAGCCAAGCAGGTTTTTGTAACTATCGATGGAGAAAAGCAGGAATTCTATACAACTGCAGACACAATAGATGAATTTTTACAAGAAAAGAATCTCTCATTTCAACAGCATGATGATATCTCACATAATCAAGGGGATACCATTGAAGATGGACTACATATTCAAGTAAAACAGGCATACCAGATTACCATTAACGATGGAAACAACCAAACAAAATCAAAACCGACCACAGGTGGAACAGTAAAAGATATCTTAGCTCAATCAGACATTTCATTTGATCCGGAAGGCTTGGATAGAATTAAGCCAGCATTGGATGAAAAGGTGAAAAAAGATACGAATATTACGATTGTTCGCGTTAAAAAGGTTAAGGATGAAGTTACAGAAGCGGTTGCCTTCGAGACAGAGAAAAGAAAAGATAGCAGTCTTCCAAAGGGAGAAGAAAGGGTTCTTTCGGAAGGGAAAGACGGTAAGCTGAAAAAAGTCTATGAGATTGTCAAAGAAAACGGAAAAGAAGTTAGCCGCGAGCTTCTAAGCAAGGATGTTGTTGAAAAAAGTGAGAATCGAGTTATAGCTGTAGGTACGAAACAGGAAAATAAGCTTGTGACCTTATCGAGCAAGAAGTCACATTCGAGCTCAAAGAAAAAATCAAGTTCTAAGCCTTCTGGCGGAAAAGTGTTTACAATGAGTGCAAGTGCGTACACAGCTAGTTGTAACGGCTGTTCTGGTTATACATCTACGGGTATCAATTTAAATGCAAATCCGAATAAAAAAGTAATAGCTGTCGATCCAAGTGTTATCCCATTAGGTTCAAAAGTTTGGGTAGAAGGTTATGGAGAAGCAATAGCTGCTGATACTGGCGGTCATATTGTTGGAAATCGCATCGATGTTCATGTTCCTTCGAAGCAGGCAGCGTATAATTGGGGAAGGAAAACAGTAACAGTAAAGGTTATTAATTAATATTTATGCTCTTACCATGATATAGTGGTAAGAGCATTATTTATTATGGGTATAGAAAGAGGAACAAATGTGAAAATAAAAGAAGTGATTGTTGTTGAAGGTAGAGATGATACAACAAAGATTCTTCAGGCGGTTAATGCTGATACAATTGAAACAAATGGATCAGCGATTAATGATACGATTATAAAGCAAATAAAGCATGCGAAGGATAAACGGGGGATTATTATTTTTACAGACCCAGATTATCCTGGTGATCGCATTCGTCATATTATTGACCAGGCTGTACCAGGCTGCAAGCATGCGTTTTTAACTCAACATGAGGCACGAGCTAAGCATCCTAATAACAAAAGTTTAGGGATAGAACACGCTTCACCTGAAACGATTCGCAAGGCTCTCGCTGATGTATATGAGCTAAAGGAAGCGCACGCGAGTGAAATTGCAAAGGAAAATGTAATCAACAGTGGACTAATCGGAGGGGCGCAAGCAAAGAAACGACGGGAACGATTGGGTGAGCTGCTACAAATTGGTCATACAAACGGAAAGCAGCTTTTAAAAAGGTTGTCGATGTTCGAAATAACCAAAGAGGAATTTGATAATGCGTTAGCACAAATACAGCGGGAGGAAAAGCATGACAGTGAATAAATATATTGCAACACCATCACGTACAAAGGAAATACTAACAAAGTATAACTTCTCGTTTAAAAAGAGCCTGGGACAAAATTTTTTAATTGATACTAACATATTGGAAAATATCATATCCCATGCAGGAATTGATAAAAACGCAGGTGCAATTGAAATAGGACCTGGTATCGGTGCGTTGACAGAGCAATTAGCTATTCATGCAGATAAAGTAGTTGCTTTTGAAATAGATCAGCGTTTATTACCCGTCTTGCAGGATACCCTACAACCCTACTCAAATATTCAAATTATCCATCAGGATATTTTGAAGGCAAATGTATCAGAAGTCATTTCCTCCTGCTTTTCGCAGGAACAACCGGTACATTTAGTTGCAAATTTACCTTACTATATCACTACACCTATTTTGCTGAAGCTTTTGCATGACAATCTTTCTGTAGAGAGCTTCACTGTAATGATTCAAAAAGAAGTGGCTGAAAGAATGGCAGCTAAGCCCAATAGCAAAAGCTATGGGTCCTTGACCATTGCCGTTCAGTATTATACGGAGGCAGAAGTGGTCATGCATGTTCCTAAACGAGCATTTATGCCACAGCCTAATGTGGATTCCAGCATATTAAAGTTAGTGAGACGGGAAAAGCCGCCTGTCCAAGTGCACAATGAAACGTTCTTTTTTATGCTTGTTAAAGCTTCTTTTGCACAACGAAGAAAAACACTTCGCAATAATTTAGTCAATCATTTTAAACCTGATTGGGATAAAGAAACGATTGTACAACTATTAGAAGAAGCTGGAATTGATGGCAATAGACGTGGAGAATCATTGTCTATTGAGGAATTTGCTGTATTAGCAAATGCATTTTATTCAGCTGTTAATAATAATACATGATGTGCTTATGAAGAGTGAATTAGGTATAGAACATAAACGCTAACCGTTAAGAGACGGAAAAAATGGTAAATGAATGGTTCTATATAAAAAATGCTGGGATGAGAGGTGTCTCTGCGAGAGACTACTTCATTTTCTGCGACGGTTATTACGAAGCATTATCTCTAGGCAGCATTCAAGTCATTCTGCCTATATGAGGTTAAATTGAAACGCAACAAACGTTTTGACCCACAAAAGCTGAACGGATTCGAATGCGAGCTGAAACGCTTCGAATAATCGTTCAGCTTTTTTCTATAAGTAACTTACTTTATGTTTTATTCTCATTTTGCTGTCCAAGGTAGTTAAAAGTAATTATATAGGTGATCTGTAATAAACGCACAGATTTTATGATGGACTCATACGCTATATCAGAATGTTTTGGAAGGCTGTGAGGTGTCAGTTATGAACTATTCGAAGGGTGATCTGGTTACAAGAAAATCTTACAATCATGATTTGTTGTTTCGGGTTGCTAGTGTGAAAAAAAATAGTGCTGATTTATATGGTGAAGATATCCGCCTGAAAGCAGATGCGCCTATATCTGATTTAAAGAAGATACAAGAAAGAGAATTAGAGAAGCGTAGACAAAAAGGAAAGGAAAAAGAGGAATTTTCCTTCCGTTTATTTCGGCAGGACTATCAATTGATGAAAGAGAAACGTGAATATCACGCAACCGAAGGCTATCAGCATGAACCGATTTTTTTTCAATTACCAGCCAAAGTTCTGCATCTAGACGGCGATCAAATGTATTTAAAGAAATGCATTGAATTATATCAACGAATCGGATTACAAGTACATGGAGTGCATTTACATGAAAGGGAAATGCCGATACAAATAGGTGAATTGGTGGAGAAGATACAGCCTGACATTATCGTCATTACAGGACATGATGCGTTTTCCAAGAACAAGGGCAGAAAAAATGACATACGTGCATATAGACATTCTAAGTTTTTTGTGGAAACAGTACGAGAAGCACGAAAGATTAATCCTAATGTGGATCAGCTAGTTATCTTTGCAGGTGCATGCCAATCACATTTTGAATCACTAATTCGAGCAGGTGCTAATTTCGCAAGTTCTCCGCTACGAATTAATATACATGCGTTAGATCCTGTTTATATTGCAGCAAAGATTGCTTATACACCATTCATGGAAAAGGTTAGTGTATGGGAAGCACTAAGAAATACACTTACAGGTGATAAAGGAATGGGTGGGATAGAAACGAGAGGATTATTAAGAACAGGGTTACCCTATTTAGAAGATGAATCAAACGAATGAGCAACTTGCCTTCAGGTAAGGTTGCTGGATAAAAATGGTACAAGTTGGTAAATGAACGAGTAATTTTTTCATGGAATATACACATGTAAATAGCAAAGTTCCAATTAATTTAAAAAAATATACATAAAAACTTAACATATGCCAAATAATAAGCGAAATAGACAAAATAAATTGTTGACATTAAAATTGATATCTTGTTATAATAAATAGTTTTATTTGACTATTGTACAAGTTTATGGTATGCTAAATCCAGTGAGGTGGAGTATAGTGGCGAAAACATTAATCGAAATAAAGCAAGGTCTTGAAGGTCATGTTGGTAAACGGTTAAAGCTTAGAGCGAACGGCGGCAGAAGGAAAACAATTGAGCGGTCGGGAATATTAGCAGAAACGTATCCTTCTGTGTTTATTGTTGAGCTTGACCAAGAAGAAAATGCATTCGAACGTGTTTCATACAGCTATGCAGACGTTTTAACAGAAACAGTGGAACTTAGTTTTACAGACGAACGTACCATTGCTTCCGTGCTTGAGCAGTAGCCCTTAGGTTTACTGCTTTTATTTTATAGATTTATAACTGAATTATCTGTAATTTTGATGAACTACTTATACGAAGGTAGTTTGACTTTCCATTTAAATTTTTCCTTTTTTGTATACATATAACGCGAATTAAACAACGAATCTGCTACAAACTATAAATGTCGTAAGGTAAGACTCATCATACGAAGGGAGTTGTTCTTTCATGGCTAATCGACGTGGAATAATGTCAGACCATTTGAAAGAAGAAATCGCCAAAGAGTTAGGATTTTACGACACGGTGCAGCAGGAAGGTTGGGGCGGTATCAAGGCTAGAGATGCTGGTAATATGGTTAAGCGAGCCATTGAAATTGCTGAAGCAAACATGCAACAAAAAGGCAGATCCTAAAGGGTTTGCCTTTTTGTGTTTTGGCGGGACTTGTACCTGCTTGTAGTCGCCTCCAATTATGTAATATGTTACAATTTTAATATCTATCTACAAGAAGGGTGACGGGTGATGGTGCTTTATGAGAAAGCCCCTGCGAAGATTAACTTATCGCTTGATGTGTTAAGTAAGAGAGATGATGGTTATCACAACGTTGAAATGATTATGACGTCAATAGACTTGTCTGACCGTATCGAATTATTTGAATTGAATCAGGACAGAATAGAGATCTCGTTGGAAAGTAGATTTGTGCCAAGCGATGAACGGAACTTAGCGTATAAAGCTGCAGATGCAATTAAGCGGAAATACGGAATTCGTAGAGGGGTTCATATCAAAATTGAGAAAAGCATACCCGTTTCAGCAGGATTAGGAGGAGGGAGCACAGATGCTGCAGCTGTTCTAAGAGGTTTAAACAGGCTTTGGTCACTACATATACCGATGGATGAACTAGCAAATTTAGGCGCGACACTTGGAACAGATGTACCATTCTGTGTCTATGGTAAGACCGCGCTAGCTAGTGGGCGAGGAGAAGTGATTAATGCCCTACCAGCGCCTCCGCCATGCTGGGTCATTTTAGCCAAGCCAGACATAGGTGTGTCATCTAGAACCATTTTTCAGCGAATTATCGTGGATGAACTTGCTCATCAGCAAACACAAGGAGTGATCCAAGCGTTAAGAGCAAATGATTTTGAGCTGCTTTGCAGAAGTACAGGAAATAATTTAGAAGCAATTACTGTACAATTATACCCTGAAGTGCAACGGATCAAAGATGCAATGAGACAAGCAGGAGCCTCAGGTGTATTAATGAGCGGAAGTGGGCCTACTGTATATGGTCTAGTTGAGCAAGAAAGCAAGGCAAAAAGAATTTATAACGGTATGCGCGGATTTTGTGATGAAGTATATTTTGTACGTCTTTTAGGTTAAATATTGATAAAACACATATGATAATGGTATATTAAAGGGAAATATTCGGTTTTGAGGTGTAGTTATGAAAAGAAGTAATCGTTTAGTCGCGTTGACTAATTATTTTCTTGAGAATCCAAGATTGCATAAACAGTTACCTTATTTCGTAAATAGGTTAGAAACAACGAAGGCTTCCGTAAGCGAAGATATGGATATTATTGATGCTGTATTTCGTAATGAAGGATTGGGTTATTTGCAACGGACCACCGGAGCTGGTGGTGGTGTGAAGTATATCCCAGAGTATTTACATGAAAAGAGTGAAGCATTCATTCATGAAATGTGTCACCAGTTAGCGGATCCGGTACGAATTCTGCCTGGTGGTTACCTTTACATGAGTGACCTCTTAGGTAATCCGAAAACAGTAAGAGAAATAGGTCGGGTTTTTGCTTCTGCATTTTCGCAGATGGAAATTGATGTTGTTGTCACGGTTGCTACAAAAGGTATTCCTTTAGCCTACTCGGTGGCTTCTTTTCTTGACGTCCCTGTAGTAATTGTGCGAAGAGACCCCAAAGTAACCGAAGGGTCATCCGTTAGTATAAATTATGTATCTGGCTCCTCAAGAAAGATTCAAACAATGGTTCTTCCAAAACGGAGCTTGGGAGAAGGTGCAAATGTCTGCATTATTGATGATTTCATGAAGGCTGGTGGAACAATTACTGGAATGATTAACTTATTAGAAGAATTCAATGCTCAAGTGAAGGCAATAGGTGTATTGGCTGAGGCGGACGATGAAGAAGAAGAAAGGGTTGTAGAAAATTATACTTCCTTAATTAAAATATCAAATGTCGATCTTAAAGCTAAAAGCATTGAGGTTCATCCTGGTAATTTTGTAGAAATAGGCGGTCGTAAGTAAGGCAAAAACACCTGTTTTTTCCATCCATTTGAAAATATTTTATTTTTTTTAATAATTTAGCAGGATTTTAAATAGTTTTGTTGAACTAGATAATATAGATTCAAATGGGAAAAGGTGGTGATACATCATGGAAGTAACTGACGTTAGGTTGCGCCGCGTTAATACGGAAGGAAGAATGCGAGCGATTGCATCGATTACTTTGGATCAAGAATTTGTAGTTCATGATATCCGTGTTATTGATGGGAATAATGGACTATTCGTTGCTATGCCATCCAAACGAACACCGGATGGGGAGTTTAGAGA
Source organism: Virgibacillus salarius (assembly GCF_039521925.1). Taxonomy (NCBI): domain Bacteria; kingdom Bacillati; phylum Bacillota; class Bacilli; order Caryophanales; family Bacillaceae; genus Virgibacillus; species Virgibacillus salarius. The sequence continues at coordinate 32,599 of NZ_BAAACY010000112.1, forward strand.
CATTGCACATCCTATAAATTCTGGGACACGTGCTAAGATTCAAGATGCTGTATTAGAAGAATACCATCGTGCAGGAGAAGCTGAAGTGGAGTATGAAGAAGCTGGAGCTTCCTAATATGCACACAATATTTGGGATGCAACTAGAGGTCTAATCTACATCAGGTTAGCCTTCTTTTTTTGTAGTCTAGAAAATTTTAAAAGTAGCCCATGTGGATAAATATGGACGTGTTGAGCCGCGTCCAGCTCCAGCGCCCAGAAACTAGGCAACTTCACGAATCGCCCTACGATAAGAAAACTCACCGTGATTCCTTTATCTCCGTTGACTCGCTCCAGTCGCTGCGTTTCTAATCGGAGGCTTGCGACTTTTGTTCTTTTGCAAGCGATTTAGTAATGTTTTTGTGTCTAAAAAAATATAATTTTATTTGCTAACTAGCGCAAAGCCTCCTTTTTCGCTCGAATCGTTTTTGTGCTTTTGTCTACTTAAGCTTATTAGAATGAATCGAATCGCTCTGTATTTTTCTTGAGACGTGCATAAAGGCGGTAAGTATGGAAAGTTTTACATTACCGAGGACCTTGTTTTATACGCTTTATCTATTGAAATGAAAAGGGTTTTAAGATAATATTCATTATGGATAAATCGAATTGATGGAGGTTTCCTTATGACGAAGCGATATGCTGTTGTTTTAGCAGCGGGTCAGGGTACGAGAATGAAATCTAAGCTATACAAAGTACTCCATCCCGTAGCAGGTCGTCCAATGGTAAAGCATGTCATTGATCAGATAAACACAGTGAAGCCAGATGAAATTGTTACAGTAGTAGGCTTTGGTGCAGATATGGTTAAAGAGCAAATTGGCGACGAAAGTAAATTTGTTATTCAAGAAGAGCAATTAGGAACGGGGCATGCAGTGCTCCAAGCAGAGGATTTATTAAAAGAAACTGAAGGAACAACACTAGTAGTTTGCGGAGATACCCCTTTAATAACGAGCGAAACGTATCAAGCACTATTTGACCATCATGAGCAGACAGGTGCTAAAGCAACTGTATTAACCGCAAAAGCTCCAAATCCATATGGCTATGGTAGAGTTATTCGCAATGCGGTTGATGAAGTAGAAAGAATCGTAGAACAAAAAGATGCCACCGAAAAAGAACTACTCGTTGATGAAATTAATACAGGTACATATTGTTTTGATAATCAAGCACTATTTCAGGCGTTGCAAAATGTGTCCAATGATAACGCACAAGGTGAATACTATTTACCGGATGTTATCGAAATCCTTCAAAAACAGGGTGATAAGGTCAGTGCATTTATGACAGCTAGTTTTGAGGAAACACTAGGAGTAAATGACCGTATAGCCTTAGCAGAAGCAGAAAAAACCATGAAACAACGCATTAATAAAAAGCACTTACGAAATGGCGTAGCGATAATCGATCCGGATAATACGTATATTGAACCAGATGTAGAGATAGAGCCGGATACCATCATCCATCCTGGAACGATATTAAAGGGTGATACGGTTATAAAAGGCAATGCAGAAATTGGACCACATTCAGAAGTTACGAATTGTTACGTGGGGAATGGGACTGTTATTAAACAAAGTGTTGCTAGTGATAGTAAGATTGGTAATCATGTCAAAATTGGGCCATTTGCACATATTCGTCCAGAAAGCTCCATAGGTGATCAAGCAAAAGTTGGAAATTTTGTAGAGATTAAGAAGACCGATTTAGCTGAGAAGAGTAAAGTATCACATTTAAGCTATATTGGTGACGCAAAAGTTGGCAGCAATGTCAATATTGGTTGTGGTACAATAACAGTAAACTATGATGGAAAGCATAAATATTTGACGACGATAGAAGATGATGCATTTATTGGATGTAATTCTAATCTAATTGCTCCAGTTACTGTCGGAAAAGGATCCTATGTGGCGGCTGGTTCAACAATTACTAAAGATGTACCGGAAGATTCTTTGTCTGTAGCTAGAGCTAGACAAACGAATAAAGAAGGATATGCGTCAAAAATTAAAAACAGACAAAAAGACTAACGGAGGGTTCTAACTCATGGCATCTACTTACAAAGATACATCTTTGAAAGTGTTCACATTAAATTCTAATCCTAAACTTGCTGAAGATATTGCGGAGCATATTGGTACAATGCTTGGTAAATGTACTGTATCTCGCTTTAGTGATGGTGAAATTCAGATCAACATCGAAGAAAGTGTACGTGGTTGTGATGTATACGTTGTACAATCTACATGTTCCCCGGTAAATCAGCATATTATGGAGTTATTAATTATGATTGACGCTTTGAAGCGAGCGTCTGCTAAATCCATAAATATTGTAATGCCATATTATGGATATGCTAGACAAGATCGTAAGGCTCGTTCTCGTGAACCGATTGCTGCTAAGCTTGTTGCAAATCTATTAGAAACGTCTGGTGCCGATCGTGTCATTACATTGGATTTACATGCTCCACAAATCCAAGGATTTTTTGATATCCCTATAGATCACCTACAAGGTGTTCCTATTCTGTCTGATTATTTTGAAGCGAAGAGCTTAGAAGATATTATTATTATGTCTCCAGATCACGGTGGAGTTACACGTGCTCGTAAAATGGCTGATCGACTAAAAGCGCCAATAGGTATTATTGATAAACGTAGACCTCGCCCTAACGTTGCCGAGGTTATGAATATCGTTGGTAATATTGAAGGCAAGACAGCTATTCTAATAGACGATATTATTGATACAGCAGGAACTATTACACTTGCTGCAAATGCATTGGTAGAAAATGGTGCTAAAGCGGTATATGCGTGTTGTACACATCCAGTATTATCTGGTCCAGCGATTGAACGTATTAATGACTCTAAAATCAAGGAACTTGTTATTACGAATTCGATTCCTTTACCAGAGGACAAGCAGCTTAATAAAATTACTCAGTTATCGGTTGCGCCGTTAATTGGCGAGGCAATTATTCGTGTCCACGAATTGCAATCAGTAAGTATCTTATTCGATTAAATGTTTAGATATTGCATTTAATGGGTATTCTCTATATGAATGTTTTTTTATAGACAACTGCATGAATTACACAGACAAAGTAGAAAAGAAGAAAGGGCTTATAACTAAAAGCCTAGGATTTTTCTAATAACTTGGAGGGTGATGTACGTGGCAGTTAAATTAGAAGCAACATTACGAGAGGATCTTACTAAATCGGCAACAAAGGAAATACGAAATAGTGGTAGAGTACCAGCTGTTATCTACGGAAAAGAAAAGGATTCGGAATCCATATCTGTAGATAGCATTGAATTAATAAAGACGGTTCGAGATGAAGGGAAAAATGCTATTATTACGCTAAATGTGGAAAACAATAAATCGGTAGATGTTATGTTACACGATTACCAAATTGATCCATTGAAGGACGAGCTAATTCATGCAGACTTTTATATCGTTAATATGGCTGAAGAGATGGATGTTGAGGTTGCGCTTCGTTTAGAAGGTGAAGCTCAAGGGACAAAAGATGGTGGCGTACTTCAACAGCCAATGTATGAGTTACAAGTTCGAGCAAAACCTGGAAATATTCCAGAGGAAATTATCGTGGATATTACAGACCTTAAGATTGGAGATAGCATATCTGTCTCGGATATAACGATTAAAGGAAATTACGAAGTACTTGAAGATAGTGACACTACGATTGCAACGGTATTGGCTCCTGACACATTGGAAGATGTGGAAGAGACTCCAGATGAGAATGCTGAGCCTAAATTAGTAGGTGCTGAAGATGATGCAGATGCAAAAAAGGAATAAAGCAACCATTCCATCATTGATGGTTTTACTTCCCGTTCATATGGGATAAACATGTAAATTATATAACAATGAGTGACTCCCTCCTGTACAGGAGGGTTTGTTGTATTGTATGATACTTTCTAGGAAAGATTTTCTGATAAAGGAAGAAGCAAATGAAATGTATAATTGGATTAGGTAACCCTGGTAAGAAATATAATGGTACAAGGCATAATGTTGGGTTCATGGTCATTGATGAATTACTTCATCGTCATTCATGGAAGTTGAATAAGTCCAAGTATAAGGGTGATTATACGATTGTTCACTTGGACGGAGAAAAGGTATTGCTCCTAGAACCACAGACCTTTATGAACCTATCCGGCGATGCTGTTAGACCATTAATGGATTATTATGATATAAAACTAGAAGATATATTAATTATCTATGATGATTTAGATTTACCTGTTGGGAAAATCCGGTTACGTCAAAAAGGCGGACATGGCGGACATAATGGTATTCGTTCCATTATCGATCATTTAGGTACAAAAGATTTTAAACGGATCAGAATAGGTGTAGGAAGGCCAACGTCTTCTGTTTCAGTTGTAGATTATGTTCTTAGTAATTTTTCAAAGGGAGAATCAGAAGCTGTATCTGACAGTATTGGAAGAGCCGCGGATGCATGTGAAGCATGGCTAAGCGCCTCGTTTTCGCAGGTAATGAATGAATATAATCAATGATGCTTTCATAGGATAGGATACATACATTCATATAGCAACGGGAGCTTTTATTTATTGTATAAGATAAGCGTTTTTCGGATAAACTTTTAATATGAGTTGAAAGTTATTCGAGGAGGTTCCCAGTTTGTCTATTGTGTATACTTGCAAACACTGCGGTCAGGAAATAGGAAGACTGAAACAGCAGGTAGTTGATACATCTATGCTGGGTTTGGATCAATTGACAGCAAAGGAAAAAGAAGAGATGATCACATATAAGTCAAATGGTGATGTGCAGATTGAAGCTATTTGTGAAAATTGTGAAGATGCCTTAGGACATCATCCACATTACCATGAGCTAGATTTTTTTATTCAGTAATATAACCAGCAAAGGCTTTGGTGTAATAACCAAGGCATTTTTGCGCTTCTTTCACAGATATAGTTATTGAGGCTTTGATCGTTTCTTTTAGTTTGAAAGAGAATGATAGAAAAGGATTTGGTCCATAGGGTGTATTTGTCCATATTATCGTGGATAACTCACTTTGACTTTATCAGCTATGAAAGATGTAGAATGTCATGTAAGAATGAATATTAGGATAGGTTAAAGGTAAGTAAGCCAATGCGCTTTTAGCACACCCTATGTACGTGGAGGTTTAGTAATGAAAGGTATTCAAAATTATTTACAATCAAAAGATGATATAAAATCGATTATACATGGAATTTCTAGTGGAATGGAAGAGCAACTTGTTGCCGGTCTGTCTGGCTCGGCGAGAAGTCTATTGGTTTCTATCATTCATACTTCTATTCATAAACCGGTATTATTAGTTACACATCAATTAGTTCAAGCGCAACAGTTATATGATGACCTCACAGCTTTTATGGGAGATGATGATGTGCATCTCTATCCGGTGAATGAATTAATTGCTTCAGAGATTGCAATAGCAAGTCCTGAATTACGTAGTCAGAGAATTGAATCCTTAACCGCTTGGACGAAGAAGAAATCTGGTATATTAATTGCTCCTGTTGCTGCTTTGAAGCGTATACTACCTCCGCCAGAATATTGGAGTAATTATCAGCTGCCATTTACAGTTGGGGAGGATATTGATGTAGAACAATATCTTAATTCGATGGTAGATATGGGTTATGAACGAGTATCGATGGTAACAACTCCTGGAGAATTTAGCAGGCGTGGTGGAATTATTGATATTTACCCAATAACCGAACAACATCCAATTCGAATTGAGTTGTTTGATGAAGAAATCGATTCTATTCGATATTTTGATGCAGATACCCAACGTTCACTGGATAAATTACAGGAAATAATAATTGGACCGGCAACAGAGCTACTTTTATCACAATCTGATATCCATGCTGGAGGGGAGCGTCTTGAGGAAGCGCTTTCCAAAACGTTGAAATCGTTGAAATCTAAAGAGTCAAAAGAAAAACTATTAGAGGTCATGGAGAGGGATATTGAGCGCTTAAAAAACTTAGAGCACTTTCCGGAAATGTATAAATACATCGGCTATCTTTACAAAAACCCTGCTAGTTTACTAGATTATATGCCGAGTGATGGACAAATCATACTTGATGAGATGAGCCGTATACAGGAGACAGCGGTGCACCTGGATTCGGAGGAGGCTGATTGGTACAGTAGTTTGTTGGAGTCCAATCAGATGGTGAAGGACAGTATATTTTCATTCGATTGGCATACGATTTGGTCAAATATGAAGCAGCCACGTTTATATATGTCCGTATTTTTACGCCATATTCCAAACACACAACCGCAAAATATTATTAATTTGTCTTCAAGACCTATGCAAGAATTTCATGGGCAAATGCATTTATTTAAAAATGAGTTAAAGCGCTGGGAAAAAGGTGAGTATTCGGTTGTCGTATTAGCTCCCGATTCTAAGCGTGCAGAAAAAATTCATTCCATTTTCATGGATTATGATATCGATGTGGGGTTAGCCAGTGATTTACAGCTTCCTGTAGACAAACCTACAATAGCTACAGGGAATATTACGAGTGGTATTGAGTTACCGATGCATAAATTGGTGCTTATTACAGAACAGGAATTATTTAAAAAGCGTACCAAGCGAGCTCGAAAACAGCAAAAAATTTCGAATGCCGAACGAATCAAGAATTATCAGGAGTTAAAGGTTGGCGATTATGTTGTTCATGCGAACCATGGAATTGGGAAATATTTAGGCATTGAAACGTTGCAAGTAAATGATCTTCATAAGGATTATATGCTTATCAAGTATTCTGGTGATGATAAGCTTTTTGTGCCAATAGATCAAATTGATCAAGTTCAAAAGTTTGTTGGTTCAGAAGGAAAAGAGCCGAAGCTGTATAAACTAGGCGGCAGTGAATGGACAAAGGTAAAGCGAAAAGTACAGTCCTCTGTTGAAGACATTGCAGATGATCTTATTAAGCTTTATGCAGAAAGAGAAGCGAAGAAGGGTTACGCATTTTCTGAGGATACTGAAATGCAGCGTGAATTTGAAGCGTCTTTTCCGTATCAAGAAACAGAAGATCAACTTCGTTGTATTGAAGAGATTAAACAAGATATGGAAAGAGAACGTCCAATGGACCGACTGCTTTGTGGTGATGTAGGGTATGGAAAAACAGAAGTAGCAATTCGTGCAGCTTTTAAAGCGATCGCGGATGGTAAACAAGTTGCTATTCTAGTTCCAACAACGATTTTGGCCCAGCAGCACTTTGAAACAATTCGCGAGCGTTTTCAGGATCATGCTATAACGATAGGATTATTAAGTAGGTTTCGAACACGAAAGCAACAAAAAGAAACGATTGATGGATTAAGGAAAGGAACCGTGGACATCGTTATTGGTACACACCGTGTTTTATCTAAGGATGTACAATATAGTGATTTAGGCCTGTTGATTGTTGATGAAGAACAACGATTTGGTGTTAAACATAAGGAAAAAATTAAACAATTAAAAACAAATGTGGATGTGCTTACACTAACGGCTACACCTATTCCTAGGACATTGCATATGTCGATGCTAGGGGTACGGGATTTATCGGTAATCGAAACCCCACCAGAAAATCGTTTCCCAATTCAGACATATGTAATGGAGTATAATCCAATTTTTATGCGTGAGGCAATTGAACGAGAGATGGCCCGTGGTGGTCAGGTCTTCTTCTTGTATAACCGGGTAGAGAACATAGATAAAGTAGCAAGAGACCTTGGTATGCTTGTTGACGCAAGAATTGCTGTAGCTCATGGTCAGATGAACGAATCGGAACTGGAAAATATTATTTTCGCTTTCTTAGAAGGTGAATACGATGTGCTTGTAAGTACAACCATTATCGAAACGGGAGTAGATATTCCGAATGTAAATACATTAATCGTAAATGATGCCGATCGTATGGGATTAAGTCAACTGTATCAACTAAGAGGTCGTGTAGGACGATCAAATCGAGTTGCTTATGCGTACTTTACGTATAAGAAGGATAAGGTATTAACAGAGGTTGCTGAGAAACGATTACAGGCGATTAAGGAGTTTACTGAACTTGGGTCAGGTTTTAAAATTGCTATGCGGGACTTATCTATCCGTGGAGCGGGTAATCTCCTTGGTGCACAACAGCATGGATTTATTGATTCTGTAGGCTTTGATATGTATTCGCAAATGTTAAAAGACGCCATTGATGCGCGTAAAGAAGGAAAAGAAATTGAAGAAATCACACCATTTGACACGGAGTTGGCATTGAGCATTGATGCATATATTCCTGATACGTATATTAAGGACGAGAAGCAAAAAATCGGAATATATAAACAATTTCAGTCTATTGCTTCTACAAATGACGTAGAAGATTTACGAGATGAATTGATAGATCGATTTGGCGATTATCCAGAAGAAGTAGAGCATTTATTCACAGTAACTGTACTGAAGATGGTTGCAAAGAAAGAACGTGTGGCTTCACTTAGTGAGAAAGGGAATAAAATTGAAATGCTCGTTGATGAAAATCGAAGTCAACAAATTGATGGTGCTAAATTATTTGAAATTGCTAATACATTTGGCCGTGGTGTTCAATTGGGAACAGAAAACAATAAATTGAAGATCGTGTTTAAATATACAAGGGATAACAAGCACCAACGATATGAGATTGTTGAAGATTTTATAGGTAAATTAACTAAAGCGAATCGAGATGCGTAAAATTTTGGTACTTCATGTATAGATATCCTGCTTTGCATCATACTAAAAACACACCTGGTGATTTTTACACGAAGAGATAAGATTTACTAGTGTAAAAACGAGCAGTAATCATCATTAGAAAGTGAGGCTACTTAGTATGAAAGCAACAGGAATTGTCCGTCGTATTGATGATTTAGGAAGAGTAGTAATTCCAAAAGAAATCAGAAGGACGCTACGAATTAGAGAAGGAGATCCACTAGAAATTTTTGTGGATAGAGAAGGAGAAGTAATTCTTAAAAAATATTCTCCAATTAATGAGTTAGGGCATTTTGCGAAAGAATATGCAGAAGCTTTGTTTGATTCGCTTCAGTCACCCGTAATTATTTCAGATCGTGATGAAGTCATTGCAGTTGCAGGGGAGTCAAAGAAAGATTATTTAAACAAAAGCATTGGTGCTCAGTTAGCGAAGATCATTGAAAATCGTACGCAAGTATTTGAAAAAGAAGCGAAGCAGCTAGAAGTAACAGATGGTAATGAGCAAGAGTTGAATTCTTATTGTGTTAGTCCAATTATTGCCAACGGTGACGCAATTGGCTGTGTAATGGTGTTTTCCAAAGAAGGGGATGCATTTAGTAAGGTTGAGCAAAAAGCTGTAGAAACAGCTGCAAGCTTCTTAGCTAAGCAAATGGAATAATACTTCATAAAGGATTTGGAGCGTATTCTATATTTTGTAATAGCTTGTTAAAATAGCTGGATCCTATATCTAGTAGGGAAACGTATTTCTTGATTGAAAAAGCAAGCCATCTAGCCAAAGTATATTCTTTGGTAGATGGCTTTTTTTATAAGTTAAGAAAGTATAAAATCAGCGCAATGACTGCTTTAAGCCAAGTAGTTATTTTGAAATGTTTGATGTATATTGGCAATGCTCCGACTAATTACTTCGCTTTCG
>NZ_BAAACY010000113.1:0-274 GCF_039521925.1 Virgibacillus salarius
GAGAGCGTATTATTTCTAGTGGTCAAAAAGATCCCCTTGTGTGCTCGCATTGCGACAATTACTATGAATATAAGGGAGAAGTGTGTCTAGAGAATGGGAAATTAGAAATAAAGATTGCATTAACAAAAGAAGCAAGGAATGATTTAGAAAGGTTGATTCACTATCGCACAGACTAACAAACGACGCAAAAAAGGGAAGAAGAAAAAAGGAACCGACCACTTACGTCCAAAGAAGACCTACGTCAACTATCATTGTTTCATGTGTCATGAAGAAG
>NZ_BAAACY010000113.1:350-4379 GCF_039521925.1 Virgibacillus salarius
TATTATAAAGGAGTACAAGGACACGAATACAAACTATCGGATGTGCTCTAGCTATGGCAAACAGGAAAGGACCGGGCTGGTTTTTGCCCGGTTTTTCTTACTAAGATACGTGTAATCCAAGCTTCAGCATTCTATAGCAAATGGAAGGATCTGTTAGATTGTAACTGTCACTAGTCCAATTTTTGAATTGTGAATTGATCCTGTAGTAACAGCCAATTTTGTGGGAAAGCTAACCCTAATTTCCAATAGGATATGCCTAATAAACCTAATTCCTTTATGAGATTGAATTTGGCTTGAATGGACCGCGCATCTTCAAACCATACCTCATGTTGACTTCCTGTATTATCGGTATACGTGAAGTAAGGTGCCTGAGCCTTTTCATCGTATCTAATTTCTGCATTGTTTTCTCTTGCAATCGCGATAGCTCGCTGTGGACTTACAGCCTGAGCCGGCTCCCCACCATTTGCCTGATATGGCAGTGTCCAGTTGTATCCATATAAATTTTGACCTAATAAGATTTTCGTAGCGGGCATTTCCGTTAATGCATACATAACGACTTCCCTTACTTGATCAATTGGTGAAACAGCCATTGGTGGTCCGTAGGTATAGCCCCATTCATAGGTCATTAGCACAACAAAATCAGCAATTTCACCATGTACTGCATAATCATGTGCCTCATACCACTGTCCAGTCTGTGTGGCACTGGTTTTTGGTGCTAATGCTGTGGACATTAATAAATCTTCTTGGGATAAGCGTTCCTTTGCTTTTCTTAAAAACGCATTGTATGCTTCTCTGTCCTCTGGGGGAAGAAATTCAAAATCAAAATGCACATCGCTATATCCACCAGAAGTAGCTGTATTAACGATGTTATCTAGGAGTGTGTTTTGAACGCTTTGAACGGTTACAATAATATGTCCAAGTTCTTGGCTGAATTGACCCTCTTCCAGATTAGTCACAACCAGCATCTTTGCCGTGTTATTCTGTTCAGCGATTTCCGATAATCCATTTAATGGTGGTGGTGTTAAGCTACCATCTCTGCCAACACGATAGCTAAATATCGCTAAGTAGGTTAAATATGGAGTGGTTTTCATGGCTGCATTTTCTAGCGTATCAGAAACAGAATCTCCCATTGGTTCGATATAGGCATTGCTTGTGATAGGTGATTTAGGCCCTGGTGGTATATAAAGCCTAAATCCAACCGGAAGTACATTACCTGGCGAGATACCATTTATTTGTGCTAGCTCCTGATAAGACATTCCGAATTGTTGAGCGATGGAAAATAAACTATCACCAGGTTGGACAAAATAAAACTGTCCGACGATAGGAATAACTAATGCCTGACCGACCACTAAATTGTTTGGAGCGTCTAGTTCATTGGCATCGATAAGCGCCTGTGTTGTTGTATTATATGTATTTGCAATACCATATAACGATTCACCTGGGCTAACTACGTGAATTTGCATATAGAATCCCTCCTTCATGAGGTTGTTCAAAAATGAATTAACCTCTCTTTGAACACACCTATTTATCGATCTGCTATTAACAATCTATGAGAAGGGATTTCTTGTTATTCCAACTATATAGCTGTGATATTTGCTTTCATGACAGAATGTAATAAATATAGAGCATATTCATTATTGTCCTTACCTTCAGAAGCCATGCAGTTCTTTGGGATGTGCATATCATACCCATACATATAGGCATCCTTTGCAGTAAATAGAATACAAATATCACCCGCAATTCCTGCCATTAATAAGTTGTTTTTTCCTAATTCATTTAGCAGAGATTGTAATGGCGTTTGAAAAAAGGCGGAATGCTGTGGTTTAATTAGAAAATAGTCATTATCTTCTGGTTTTAACGGTTCAATGATTTGTTTACTCCTATCATTATGGCAGTAATTGATAATTTTATGAAAGTCAGCCTGCCAAAGACCATAATGGTCATTAACATAAATAATAGGAAGTTGCTTTTCTTTTGCAAAGTTGCGTAATCGTAATAAATGAGGAAGTATATCTTTCGTATTTGCTAATAAGTTATTACCACCATCAAAATTAAAATCATTTACAATATCTACAAATAAAACAGCGGTGTTTTCAAGCGATGAATGCAATCCAATTACTCCTCTCTAATTTAAAGGAATTGATGTTTAATGATGCTTTTCTTTTAGTTATTTCCGTATTCTTGTTTTTCAAACTATTATTGAAAGGTAGGGGCAAAATTGTTGGATGAAAAAATGATGGAGTTAGCCATAGACGAGGCTACTAAAGCTGCAAGACAAAATGAAGTTCCTATTGGAGCTGTTATTGTATATCAAGGTGAAGTAATTGCTAGAGGCTATAATCAGCGTGAAACATCACAAAGTACGTTATCACATGCTGAATTGATTGCTATCGAACAAGCCAATGATGTAATTGGCAGTTGGCGCTTAGAGGATTGTACACTGTATGTGACGTTAGAGCCTTGTCCGATGTGTGCTGGGGCAATTGTCCAATCTCGAATTAAGCGTGTTGTATATGGAGCAAAAGATCCAAAGGCAGGTTGTGCTGGTACACTAATGAATCTATTAGCAGATAAGCGGTTTAATCATCAGGTAGACATTACGAAGGGTGTGCTAGAAACAGACTGTGGAGATCTTTTAAGAAATTTTTTCAAAGACCTACGTAAGCAAAAAAAGAAGAGCTAAGGTAAGCTTAAGAGCGAAAATCTATTTTAACAGATTAGTTATTTTTCCATGCTCTACCATTGCATTTTTTTAATATTATCGTTATAATGATTAATGCCGTGCTAAGCGGGGAGGTAGCGGTGCCCTGTACTTGCAATCCGCTATAGCGAGGCTGAATTCCCATCTGAGGTACGATGACTTTATAGTCTGCCTTAAGGGAGTGGTGTTGACGCTTAGGTCCTGCGCAACAGAAACCCATGAATCCTGTCAGGTCCGGAAGGAAGCAGCAGTAAGTGGTCATTTCTGTGTGCCGCGGGGAAGCCTAGGTTGAGCCATGAACTTGAGTAACGTATAGGGTTGTCGTATCGAAGATGGGTGCACGGTTTACATAAGATTAGTAAGTCCCCTAGCTGTTTGCAGCTAGGGGACTTTTTAAATGGGATATAATTTTTTAGGCACCATTAATTAGACGTATATTCATTGTGATGGAGTCGGTACGGTACCTGTATTAATCAACGATGGATAATGGAGGAAAATTACGACACTCCTGTGGAAAGAAAGTGACAGAGACACCGTAAAAGTTTGTGTTAGGGTAACGTGCATTTCTCGGTGGAAAACGAGTATCCTTTCCTCAGTAGTAAGAGTAAGAGAACCAAAAGATATATAGAAGTGAAGATAATAGGTAACCCAAGCAATATTAATAATAGAAGTGCTAAATAGATATGAAAGGGAGAGGTACAAAATGGATCGAAAAGTAATATGGGAACATCATGAGAACGTAGGAACAGAATTTTTGCAAATGAAATATATGCAAGATGGTATACAGATTACAAGTACGGTTATAAACGGTCAGAAAGAGGCTCCTTATCTTGTTCATTATCAAATCGAACTGAATAGGCATTGGAAATTTCGAGAATTGAGAGCTGAAGCAGATAGTGGAAAGCAAATCGTACTACGCTCTAACGATCAACGAGAGTGGTTTAATGAAGCGGGAGAGGAGATTACTCATTTACGAGGTGCAATGGATATTGATTTATCGTGTACGCCTTTTACCAACTCCTTGCCAATCAATCGTTTTATGTGGGAGACTGGTCAATCCAGTGATTTTGACATGGTATTTATAGCTGTTCCAGACTTTACATTGACTAAAGTTAAACAACGGTATCATCTTGTAGAACAGTCAGATAAGCGGAAGGTATTTAATTACAAAAGTAATACGTTTGAATCGACGATTGAAGTAGACGAGATGGGGATTGTGACAAAGTATCCGGGATTATTTACCAGATTATATGCTAAATAAAAAGGGGCTGGGACATAACTAGCCTGGAGAAGTAAAAAAGAGATTCCAGTTATCAAAAATAGATAGC
>NZ_BAAACY010000114.1:0-26853 GCF_039521925.1 Virgibacillus salarius
TAATAGCTACTAGAGGAAGCGTAAATTTGAGCATTTAGTGATAAGGACTGAGCGAATTTTGCTCAGTTTTCTTAAGAAAATTCCATAAGGGGGGATGATATGAAGATGGATCGAAGTGACACCTTTCAGAGTAAATGGTTTATTGGTATAACATGTCTTAAAGTGATCACGATGTATGCTTGGATACCGAAGGATATGTTTGATGTAACAATACCAAGTGTAGACCATTTTATCAGGACATTTAGTGATGCATGGCCTAGGTTTTATGAGGGAAAAGAATTTCTTGAGACGTTTCCTTATCCATCAGGAATGCTATTTATATTAGCGCTTTTTTTCTTGCCAGTTGTACTGTTCGGATTGGATGGGCAGCATCTTCAAACGTTTTTTATACAGCTACCAACATTACTAGCAGATATACTTATTTATTATGTACTACTGCGAACGTTTCCGACAAAGCAAAAGCGGGTCATGTTTATCTATTATGGTTCCCCCCTTATTTTTATAGCGAGTTATCTATATCCACATCATGATTTATTACCGATAGCTGCTTTATTGCTATCGGTATTTTATTTACTACGCAAACAGCATGTCGTTGCTGCGGTTTTCTTTGCGGTTGGATTGTCGTTAAAAATGCCAGTAATTTTTGCATTGCCATTACTTCTTATCTATTTTTTGAAAATGCATCGAACGATTGATGTAATGAAATTCAGTATAATCGCACTTGGGACTTGGTTTCTTTTATCAAGCCCTTTTCTATTTTCAAAGGGGTATCAACTATCGGTTTTTTACTATGAAGATCAATTTAAAATGCTCGATATATATTTGGAAATTGACTATCTCAAGATTTATGTAGCACCGCTTGTTATTGCATTAATTTATATTCACTTTTTTCGATTCGATAAAATTAATGCTGATTTATTGTATACCTATTTAGGCATGCTTTATTTTGCATTTGTGCTATTTATTCCACCAATGCCTCATTGGTATGCCTGGTCCTTTGTGTTTGCGTCGTTCTTTTTTATTAAGACGTATGAGAATAAACATAATATGTATCAATATTTACTATTAACTACCGCTTATTTAGGTTATTTTATCTTTTTTTATCCCAATACAAATCCAACATTACTTGCTATTTCTGAATTCTTTCATATCGATCAGAATGATAGCTTTGTACCTAATTTGATATTTACGTTATTTGAAGGGATTTTGCTATGTTTAATTTGGATTTTTTATAGGTATGGCATTATTAGTAATTCCTTATACAAAGTGCGGTTAAGGCCAACCGTAATTGGCATAGGCGGCGATAGTGGTGTTGGTAAAACAACACTAACAAAAGGGTTAATGAATTTATTTGGTGCCGAGAGGTTACTTATAGTTGAAGGAGACGGTGATCATAAATGGGAGCGAGGTCATGAGAAGTGGAAAGAGTATACCCATTTAAACCCGAAGGCCAATTTTCTGCATGAACAGGCGTCTACGTTAGAAAGGTTGAAGAATGGTAACTCGGCAAAACGCGTTGAATACGACCATCAAAAGGGGAGCTTTACAAATCCCCAGAAGATAGACCCGAATGATTTTATTGTCATGTGTGGACTACATCCACTTTTATTAGCCAGAACGAGAAAGGTATTAGATTTAAAAATTTATCTGGATACAGATGAACAATTGCGAAGACATTGGAAGATTATACGAGACTGTAACGAACGTGGTTACTCGATAGAGAAGCTGATGAAGCAAATTGACGCTAGGGTGGAAGATGCAAAGAAATATATCTATCCGCAAAAAGAATATGCCGATATTATTATCAAATATTATACAGATAAGCCATTTGCGATCGGGAACCCAGATGAGAATCCTGCAATTCAATTAACAATCACCTGTGATGCAGATGTTTTTCTCGAGCATGTATTGGAGGAAATGGATAATGCAAATATTTCATATACACATGATTATCACGCTAATTTAAAGCATCAGATGATAAAATTACATGCGCCAATTGATCGGCAAACAGTCCATGAATTAGCTAATCTCTGTATTGAAAATTTAAATGAAGTTACTCGAGGTCATATGATTGAGTGGCGGGATGGCTATGAGGCATTTATACAATTAATTATCCTCGTATTTATTAGTGAGAAAATGAAAGGTAGGTAATTGCAATGGATTTTAAAGCAATCCTATTGGACCTTGATGATACACTATATGATTATGAATATGCGCATCAGCAGGGGATGGATGCCGTATTTGCTTATATAGCTTCTCATACATCTAGGAGTTATGCGGAGCTGGAGCAAGTGTTTCAACTAGCAAAGAATTCTGTAAAGGCAGATCTAGGTGCTACTGCAGCTTCCCATAATCGAATGCTTTATTTTCAACGGATGTTTGAATATTTACACGTAAATGCGCAAGTACATACATTAGAAGCGTATCGGTTATATTGGGATACATTTTTACCAGCGATGCGGCTGAAAAAAGGTGTTCATGCTTTTCTAAATAAAACGAAAGAAATACCAATTTGTATCGTAACGGATTTGACGACTCATATTCAGCATCGGAAGCTAGTCTATCTCGGTATTCAAGAACGCATCAACTACATGGTGACGAGTGAAGAAGCAGGTGTAGAAAAACCACATCCGCATATTTTTCAGCTAGCTTTAAACAAATTAGGAATGGAAGCAGGAGAAGTCATTATGATTGGTGATCATTATGAAAAAGATGTCGTAGCAGCATCGACATTAGGAATAACATCTTTTTGGTTGAATCAAAAGGCTGCTCATAAAAACCCACTAGCTATAGGGAACTTTTTGCATGTATACGAAAAATTAACAGCATCTCGCCTGCTGTTATAAAACCAGTTTATGGAAGGGAGTGGATAGAAACATGGTTGAGGAGAAGAAGCTATTTGTTGGGCTTTCACGCTTCGCTGGGGAACGGTTCGATTTAATTCAAGCTGGAGGTGGCAATTCCTCTGTTAAGTTAGCGAATGGAAAGATGCTCATTAAAGCCTCGGGACAACTGCTGTCGGATGTAAATGAGACGGATGCCTTTGTAGAAGTTAGCCTTAATAAGATACAGGAAATCCTAGAAAATGAACAAGTCTTACATGAAACAGATAAAAAAAAGCGAGAGCAGCTTGCCGGGAATTTAATGAAAGAAACGGTATATTCGGTTGACCATAGACCATCTATCGAAACATTCCTACATGCTCTGCTTTATAAATATACGCTTCATACGCACCCAATCGTCGTAAATATGTTTACATGTAAACAAAATGGGAGAGACCAACTACAGTTGCTATTTCCTGAAGCTCTATTTATTCCATACGAAACACCCGGGATCGATCTCGCTATCAAATTAAACGAGAGGTGTGTGAACTATCTAGATCAATGGCAGCAATTACCTCAGATTATCTTTTTACAAAATCACGGATTAATTGTTAGCGCGGATGACGCAAATGAAGTGAAGCGATTAACCAATCATGTTGTTATGACCATTGAAAAGCATCTAGGTGTTTATTTCGATCACTATCGACTTAGCAATGAACTTTCACAACTAATGTACACGGTTGACAGCTCCCCAATCACTGCTTATTTATCGGAGGATCCTTACTTGACACAGATGCTCCAGCATGTGCGAACAGTATTTTACAAACCGCCTTTATGTCCAGATACATTTGTGTTTTGTGGTTACTACGCTGTAAATGTAACTAGTAAACAGGACGTAGCAGCATTAAAAGAGTATATGGATATGTATCAAACTCTACCGAAAGTAGTTATTTATAAAGGCTACTTATTTTTTGTGTCTGTAAATCGCAAAAAAGCAAAAGAAACGGAGGAAGTATTCAAAGCACATATTATGACACTTGCATCGTTATATGATGAAGAACAACCATTAGATAATAACGAGTTACGGTACTTAAGCGATTGGGAAGCAGAGAAATTTAGACAGAGCGTATAAAGTAAACGTTTAACAGTAGAGGTTTTCCTGCGCGTTAATAAGGGATTAGGAGGATGAAAGTGAAAATTATTATACCTATGTCAGGACAAGGCAGTCGATTTGTTCGAGCAGGTTACCAGCAACCAAAGCCATTAATTGAAGTGGATGGCATGCCAATGATTGAGCATGTAGTGAATTTATTTCCCAAAGAAACGGGCTTTATATTTATTTGTAGAGAGGATCACCTGCAAGCCACAAATATGGAAAGTATACTTAGGCGGATTGCTCCAGAGGGAAAAATTATTAGTATATCACCACATAAGCAGGGACCAGTATATGCAGTTACAAGAGCTATGCAGGAAATAAACGATGAGGAAGAGGTCATTATTAATTATTGTGACTTCTCTTGCTACTGGAGCTATGATGATTTTCTAGCACGTACTCGAGAAAGAAATGCTGACGGTGCCATACCGGCGTATAGAGGTTTTCATCCCCATATGTTAGGAACAACCAATTATGCATTTATGCGTCATCAGCATAACTGGATGCTAGAAATAAAAGAAAAACAGCCGTTCACTTCGAATAGAATGGAGGAATTTGCTTCAAGCGGAACCTATTACTTTAAAAAAGGCTTTTTTGTAAAAAAATATTTTACAGAACTTATGGAAAAGAATATCCATGTGAACGGAGAATACTATGTCAGTCTCGTTTATAACCTATTACAAAGGGACGGATTGCATACATTCATTTACGAAATACAACATATGCTTCAATGGGGGACGCCAGAGGATATGGAAGCATACCAGCGTTGGTCGAGCTATTTTCATAGGGTTATGGAAGGAAACAAAGCCGAGGAAATATATCCAATGACAACCATACTACCATTAGCTGGTGCGGGGAGTCGCTTTGCTAGAAATGGTTATTCGCTGCCGAAGCCTTTTATAGAGGTTTCTGGGAAACCGATGTTTATACAAGCAAACGCATATTTACCACAGGCTAACAAACAATTTTTAATGTGCTTGGAAGAACATATGCAGCGCTATGATATAGAACAAGACCTAAGAATGTATGGGGAGTCGGGTGAAATTTTAGTGGTAGAAGAGCTAATGGAAGGGCAGGCGAAAACCTGTGCATTAGCCTTGGATAGAATAAATCTGGATGAATCCTTACTTATTTCAGCCTGTGACCACGGAGCCTTATGGAATGAGGCCGTATATCAACAATTAATGCAGGATGATGATATTGATGCCATTATATGGACGTTTCGAAGACATCCTTCTAGTAAAGTAAATCCAGAAATGTATGGATGGGTGAAGGTGGACACACAGAATCGTGTAACAGAGGTATC
The DNA here is from genome assembly GCF_039521925.1 of Virgibacillus salarius. Taxonomy (NCBI): domain Bacteria; kingdom Bacillati; phylum Bacillota; class Bacilli; order Caryophanales; family Bacillaceae; genus Virgibacillus; species Virgibacillus salarius. The sequence continues at coordinate 5,282 of NZ_BAAACY010000114.1, forward strand.
CGTAAAGCAGCCAATCAGTGATCATCCTTATGATGATCATGCGATTGTTGGGACGTTTTATTTTAGAAAAGCGAGCTATTTTCAACAGGCTATCAACCGGTTATTTGCAAAAAATATACGAGTGAATGGTGAATTTTATATAGATAGCTGTTTCAATGAACTAATCGAGATGGGATTACATGTAAAAGTGCTTGAGGTGGATCATTATATTGGTTGGGGTACACCTACGGATTTAAAAACATTCCAATACTGGCAGAGCTTCTTCCATAAATGTGCTTGGCATCCCTACCGTTTACATTTGGATACATTTATAAATAAAGACAAAATATCTGAGTTGGATGCATTGTATCAATGGAAAAAGCCAGTTTCCCTTTAATGAATAGCCATGTTAGACAGATATTGCGTTTCATCGTAGTAGGAATGTCGGCTGTTGCTGTAGATTGCTTGCTATATTTTATCCTGATTCCAAATTTAGATCCCAATATTGCCAAACTGATTTCATATATTTGCGGAATGATCATTGCCTTTCTTCTCAATAAGTATTGGACGTTTGAAAAGAAACAACATGCTATCATCCAATTTTATAAGTTTACACTTCTGTATGTAAGTACACTTGGAGTTAATGTTGGTGTAAATTTCTTCATCCTGACGCATATAAGCTCGATAACGTTAGTTGGCTTTACGATTGCGACGGCAGCAAGTACAATTATAAATTTTACGATTCAGAAATGGTGGGTGTTTAAAAAATGATCAAGTATTCCATTGTGATTCCTTGCTATAATGAGGCGAAAAATATCCCAGCTTTATTAGCTAGATGGGAGCAGGTAATGGAACGAAAGGATGTCGAAATTCTCTTAGTCAATAATGGTTCCAAGGATGAAAGCAGCGAAACGCTGCAGCAATGGGTTCCTCAATATTCTTTTGCTCAACGCTTAGAAATTGAAGTGAATCGCGGATATGGATATGGTATTTTATACGGTTTAAGTCATGCCAGAGGTGAATTTTTAGGGTGGACCCATGCAGATTTACAAACAGATCCATTAGATGTTATCAAAGCGATGGAGGTAATAGACAATAGTCCCTCACCTCAACATATATTTGTGAAGGGAAATCGAAAAAATAGACCGTTGTTCGATCAGCTGTTTACAGGCGGAATGAGCTTGTTTGAAAGCTTATATTTAAAGCAAAAGCTCCGTGATATAAATGCGCAGCCAAATGTATTCCATCGTAGCTTTTATTTAAGCTGGTCTAATCCGCCAGATGACTTTTCGCTGGATCTATATGCGTTCTATATGGCTAGGAAGGCCGATTTGGAAATTCATCGGTTTGCTGTCGTATTCCCAGACCGATTACATGGGGAATCAAGCTGGAATAATGGGTTAGCTGCCAAGGTAAAATTTATAAAACGTACCCTAGATTTTAGTACGACCTTAAAAAAGGAGTTAGCTAGATAATGGACTATATTGCTCATCGAATAAATACCGTTGCTCAATTAAATAAGCTACCTAAGCATTATGGGGTTGAGATTGATTTACGAGATGCAGGAGGACGCATTATTTTGCAACATGATCCTTTTGAGGATGGAGAGGATTTGGAGGAGTTTCTGCAGCATTATCAACATGGTTGTATGATCTTAAATATTAAGAGTGAACGAATTGAGCATAAGGTTCAAACACTATTAAAAAACTATCATATTACGAACTACTTCTTTCTAGATTCTTCCTTTCCGATGATTTATGAACTGACACGTCATGGAGAACGGAATATTGCTATCCGATTTTCCGAGTTCGAAGGGATAGATACGATTCTTGCGATGCAGGGGCGAGTGAATTGGGTTTGGATAGATTGCTTTACCAGACTACCAATTGATAGGAAACGTTTTACGAAATTAAAGCAAGCAGGATTTAAATTATGCTTGGTGTCTCCTGAGTTGCAAGGCAGACCAGAGGATATTACTAATTATCAGGATGATTTACTAGCGAATGCTATACATGTGGATGCAATATGTACAAAACGTGAGTATGTCCATCTATGGGAAGCGTAATGGATCTAGGGGGAGTTTAGGGTGAATGATAATAGGACAAAGAAATATGGATCATTGATCTTCTGCCTTATAATTATTCTCATTAGTTTATTTTCCGTTTACTTTTATCAGGTTGCTTGGGGGTGGCCTGTAGTAGATAGCTTTCCACAAATTGAGAAGCTATTAAATAAGCAGTTTCTGCCAGCTGACTTTTATACAAATACATTTGAAGAATTTTCCCCTAGATTGTACGTTTCCTATTTTTATATTTTTGGAGCAAACGTGTTTCATGTAGATTATACAGTGTTCATTGCATTTGTAAATCTTTTACGGATCTTTCTGCTAAACATTGCAGTTTTCACTTTATTATATGTTCTTAGCAACAAGCAAACGTATATCGCTCTTATTGGAATGTTCTTAGGAGCCATTTCTTTTTATAGTATTCCGAGAACGATTGCCTGGTTTTTCAGTACACCTGTATTCAGTGCAGCGGAATTTTCCTTAGTGTTTATTCTGTTTGGCTTCGTTCTAATTTATCGAGCTAACATCTTTTCATCATGTATGTTATTTGCTATTGCTATGCTGCTTCACCCTGTATTAACATTACATGGATTAGCGATAGCTGGACTGCTTTTTGTTGCTACGTATAATTTCAGTGAAATCAAATCGATGATAAATCGTTGGTCCATTTTAGGTTTGCTTTCGATAATCGGAGCATTTTTCGTTAGCTATATACCATTAAAGCTGTCGGAAAAGGGAGTAGCACTCTTATCGAGTAAGGAATACACAACAATCATTGGTGATCTTAGACATCCCCATCATTATATTCCATCGAAGTTTGGTATCGAAAATTGGTTCATTGCTATCATGTACGCCGTTATCATCATCTATATGATGTATGTAATAAGAAAGAGGCTGCCAGCTTCTATTCTAAGGTTTCTCAAGCTGTATGGGCTTTATATTACGTTCATGATGGCTATTGGTTATCTTTTTGTTGAAGTGGTTCCTATCAAATCGATCGTAACCATAATTCCCTATCGCACGTTTGTATTTGTCCCCGTATTCTATTTATTTATCTTTGCCTATTACATGTATTACAAATTACGAAATAAAGATTATCTTTCATTCCTATTGCTGCATCTTCCGTTTATTCCTGTACTTACACAGGATATAAAGCTCTCTACATTAATGATGGGGGCTGTATTCGTTTATGCAGTATGGAGTGATTGGTTGTTCGCTAAAAAAGGATTGAAGCTTCATATTTATTTAGATCGCTATTTAATGAAACGAATAGGTTTACATTATTTCTATTTGATACTCGTACTATTGGCTTTTGCAGGTAGCTTTTTTGTGTTGGATCGAAAACTAGCTTTTAATATTCCTGATATTTCAGAACCACGGAATGAGCTTTATGCATGGGTGAAGGAACATACCGCTCAGGATGCACAAATATTAGCAGATATTGATGTGGATCATTTAGTAAATCAAAAACTACGCTTAATTGCAAATCGAAGTGTACCGGTTAGCAAAGACTTTCCATTTAATGAAAAATATTATAAGGAATGGGCGGAACGGTTCATGGATATATATGATGGAAAGTATGATAATGCTGGTCATATCAATGAATTGACGCAAACAGAATTACGGTCTTTAATGAAAAAATACCAGGTTGATATCATTTTAAGAACCGAGAAGTTGGAAGGAACATCTTACTTTTCACTACAGAAAACGATCCCATTAAAGGGAAAAAATGTGTATATATATAAGGCAATGCAATAGAAGTTTAACATAATGTGGGTGCTTGCTAGAATCCAGCTGTCGAGCGAGGTGAAAGAATTGAAGAAGAAGTATTTGCTATTTTTAGGTCTTGTTGTCTTAGGTGCTGTTTTTTTGATAATGAAATTTACAGATGAACAAGGCGGTGGTGATAATAATTCTACGTCGCGTTATACTGTGGATTTGGAACGATGGGGGATCTATAATGATGGTACACATCCAAAGGAAACGACAGAAGGCTTAAACAAAGCGTTACTGTGGGCAAGTAGAAATGATTACAACACGTTTTATATACCGGCTGGAACGTATCTAATAGATAAGGGACAGGAGCCGTCTGATCCGAATGCTCGCCTAAATATGGTAAGCGATCTAACACTAGAACTAGCTGATGAAGCAACTCTAAAAAAGGAAACCAATTCATATGAGAGCTATGAAATTGTATATGTCGGTCCAGAGACGAAGAATGTATCGATTAAAGGTGGGACATTTCAAGGGGATCGCGACACACACGATTATACTGGAAAGGATACGTCTCATAGCCATGGCACCCATGAGTTTGGTATGGGAATATTAGCTCTTGGTACCGATAATTTAAAGATAGAAGATGTAAAGACGATTAATTTCACTGGAGATGGCATTATGGTTGGCGGGAGTTCGAAACAAATAAATAGATTAAAAGAAAGTGATTTTGAATTGGGTGCAATTGGTAAGAAGGGAGAATTGATAGCTGATTCTACGAAGATTCGAACCAAAGGAAATGTAAAGACAAATTTCCAGCATCCCGTTTTTGATGCAAACAGAGTTATTCAGCTCTCGCGCCCAAAAAATATGAATGCCAATACCCCTTATGATATCTTTTTTTATCGTTCAGATGGTACATTTATTCAAAAGGTAGAGAATCAGGAGCTTGATTGGAGTATGGTCAATGTGCCAGAGCAGGCAGCGTACTTTCATGCTGTGTTTGATACAGAAGAGATAGCTGGCGTAGAACTGGAGTATTGGAATAAGGATATATCCAATCAGGTTGAAATAAAGCATAGTGAATCAGCAAATAATCGTAGGCAGGGAATAACCGTTGCAGGCGTCTCTAACATGGAGATCACGCAAAATAAGATACATAACATCAAGGGAATCGCCCCTCAATCAGGAATTGATATTGAAGCAGGTTTTTATCCTAATTACAATATCCTTATAAAAGAGAATCGGATATATAATAATGAAAGGTATAATATTATTCTTTATGATGGTCAAGATGTCACGGTTGATGAAAATTATCTTGGGCCGAATAAAGCGAATTCCTCCATTGGTCTTGCGATAGCTACATCGTTTCGGTCTGGTGCTGTTATTAAAAATAATACGTTTGATGCTAGTAAAATTGTGGCGGAAGGTGAAGCAGTCTTTCGCGGTAACCGTATGTCGGACTCGTTAGCAACGATTTTCGGTCCAGATACACTACTTACAGATATGGAATTCACAAATTCACAATTAAGTATTCAAAGTAAAGAGCCATATGGCGTAGAAGTTTCAAATATTACCTTAGCAAATGATAGAAAACAAATCAATTCGCTACAAATCAAGGATCAACCCATAAAATTAAGTGATGTAACGATCACAGGCGAAACGGTCGAACGTAATATAGTCGGTGAAGTAGCTGATGGTAGTATCTTTAATCGCTTGAAAGTTATTGACTATAACGCAACGTATGGACTTGATTTACCTAGAGGAACATATAATGGCTGTGAATTTGCATCATCAGAGCCAGGAAAGGGAAGGATTGATCTGAATAGTTTAGGTAACTATGAATTTAACGATTGTGTATTTAAGCAAATTGGCGATTTACATGTAGATAATACTGGTGTAGAAGCTGTTATTCAATCTTCACAATTTGAGTCAGCAACAAAGATCCCCATTATCCGTATTAATAAAGCGAAGGAGGTAGCCATCTTAGATAATGTGATATATACAGAGATTGATTCCACTTCAATTAAAGAATGGATATACATTAATGAAAATACAGCACCACATGTTAAGCAAGAGGGTAATACGATAAAGTATCTAGGAAATTAGCTTGACTTCATCGTTCTTAGCATTGACAATAGCAGAGAGTCATGGTAAATTAGCACTATATTCTTTATAAAGAACGAAATTGCGAAGTTATTCGCGCTTTTTTATCCATTTAATGTTCTTTATAATGAACGAATGATGATGAAAGGGGGGAACTTCATGAAAAAAGAATGGGAAAAGCCTGTATTAGATCAGCTTAGTGTAAGCCTTACCAAGGGCAAAGGCCATGGTGGCAAATGGTGGGATGATAGTGATGATTCAGGAGACGATAATCTTGGTAGCTAAAGAAAACATCGTTTTGTTAGCGACTGAACACTTCTTGAATAAGAATTAAAACAGCCATATCACATTACTTACATTAGGGCTTGTCTCATCCTGTAGTTGTAAAAGTAGAGAGCTAAATTTGAGACAGCCCGAACAAATTTAACTTTAATCCGTGGGGGGTTTTGTTTATCCCCACGGATGGTTAGTACCACAAGGGTATGACCTAAAGGCTCTGAAACGAATCGGACATTTATTGCTTGAAGTGGTGTCTTACTGCCAGTTATATGCGGGATAAAGAGGGGGAATGAGAGGCGTGGATTATCGGGCATTCGGATTAACGATATCTAGTGATATCGTGTTACCAGAGCTACTGCCTATGTCTTTTGAAAATGAGGGACAAGGACGTGACGTGATCATAACGAGAGCGGATTTAACGGAACAATGGGCAAGGCTATTTCAAGAGGATGAATTTTTTATAATTAAAGAGAATTTTTGTATGTTTAAGGTTGATGGGGTGGCTATCTATGCAATCCAAGGAGGAACTAACATAACTGTTTCGCCATGTGATGGTGCACAGGAAGATCAAGTTCGTTTATTTATCCTAGGTACAAGTATGGGAATACTATTAATGCAGCGGAAAACGCTTCCTTTACACGGGAGTGCGATAGCTGTTGATGGAGCTGCCATTGCCATTGTAGGTTCCTCAGGAGCTGGAAAGTCTACGCTAGCATCTGAATTTTTACAAAGAGGATATCATTTAGTAAGTGATGACCTTATTCCAGTAACCTTCCAGAAGAGTGGCATTCCATATATTAAGCCAGCGTATCCCCAACAAAAATTATGGTTAGAAAGTTTACATCATTTTGGAATGGAGGAAACGAAGTATCGTCCACTTATCGATAGAGCATCAAAATTTGCTATTCCGGTCTTGAACCAATTTGTCTCCGAATGGTTACCTTTGATTGGTGTATATGAATTAGTAAAAAGTGATAAGCAGGATATTCAGGTAAAGCCAATTCACAATCTTGAACGGTTGCAAACGCTGTATAAACATACGTTTCGCAAGTCATTACTGAAAAAATCAGGGTTATTGGAATGGCATTTTCATACGATAGCTAAAATGGTAAATAAACTAGATATCTATCAATTACAACGCCCAACATCCTATTTTACGGCGGAACAGCTTGCAGACGTTATCGAATCAGAATGGATAGCAAGGAGGAATACAAATGATCAAGCAGCAAAAGCTTATCATCCATCAATTAGTTAGCCAAGATACCAATGCAATTGTAAGTGACATGGATGGTGAAAAAGTCATGCTATGTATGGAAAATAGCTCGTATTATAATTTGGGAACAGTGGGAGGGGATATTTGGGAACATATCGAAAAGCCAATATCCATCAAGGCTTTAATCTCATTACTAACTAGTCAATATGATGTAGAGGAGCACGTTTGTGAGGAACAGGTTCTGACTTTTTTGGGGCATTTATTAAACGAGGGATTAATTCAAGTTAATCCGGAATCGCTATCATAGAATATGCTTCAATGTAGCGATGCAAGCAGATAAGAGCCTAATCTTTATTTCCTTTTTAAATGACGTTGGAAAGGAATTAGACATGTATGATGCATAACGTAAAATTATTTATTTTATTGAATTCTGAAGCAAAAATACGTTTATTAGAAGCTTTCTTTTGTTTAGGATGGGGAAGGATTCTTAAAGCATTACCCTTCGCAATGGTTTCTCCTTTGTTAGGCAATCAATCGGAAGAAACATCAAGTCAGATCACAGAAAAGAATATCCACGTGTTGAAGCACATCTCAGAATCTATTGAAATAATGAGTCGATACACACCATGGGATAGTCAGTGTCTAGTAAAAGCGATTGCTGGACAAAAAATGCTACGTCGACGCCATATGGAAAGCACATTGTATTTAGGAACGGCAAAAGATGCGAATGATGAATTGATCGCTCATTCCTGGCTACGTAGTGGTTCTTATTATGTTACAGGTAAAGAAGGAATGAGAAAATTCACGGTGGTAGCAACATTCGCGATGCGCACAAATTCAGGTAAGTCCGTTGGTGATTATCATGGATAAGTATTTAAACCTTTCTCGCCTACCGAATGAAGTAAAGCTACTTCTTGACCTTATAAATGAAAACAATGAACAAGCTATTTTTGCAGCTATTGATTGGGATAAATGTATAGATCTTATGAAGCATCATCGTATTTATCCATTACTTTATTCGAGGCTTAAAGTGAACAAAGCAATATCGTTACCTTCTGATGTCATACAGTTTTTAAGTAAGGAATATAGACGCAATACAATGGAAATGCTTCATCTTTCAGCAGAAATCGATGAGGTAAGTAATGTTTTTGCCAAACAAGCTATTCCGCTTATTGTTTTAAAAGGGCCAGTGCTTGCACACGAGTTATACGGGGATATTTCTCTACGGACTTCAAGTGATATTGATGTACTTATCCCGCTCGATCGTTTGGAGACAGCAGAGGCATTACTTAAACGCTTTGGATATGAAAAAGATGATTATATCCAAACTATTTTAAATGATTGGAAATGGAGACATCATCATGTTACATATATTCATCCACAAAAACAAATTAAATTGGAATTACATTGGCGATTACATCCAGGCCCTGCCAAAGAACCGTCTTTCACTCAATTATGGGATAGAAGGAGGAAAAGCTCGCTTCATAAGTCACCTGTTTACTTACTTGGATACGAGGACTTGTTTTTGTTTCTTGTTTCACATGGAGCACGTCATGGCTGGTCAAGGTTACGATGGATTATAGATATACAGCAAATGCTGAAATTGCAGAAAATGGACTGGATGAGCTTAAATAAGCATTTAAAAAAGTACGGTTATCATCACATAGGCGGGCAGAGTATTATGTTAGCCCGTGATCTAGTAAACACGACACTTCCCAAGGAATGGAAAACGCTTTGTACAGAACGCTCACGAGCGTTAGCGCAAGATGCATTATTTTATCTGGAAAGAAAGGTGAATCTCCATGCTTCCCCAGTTCCTGAAGAGGTTTCTCGCTATCATAAATGGCATTTGTTTTCACTCATGGCACCGAAGCAAAAGCTAGTTTTTATATTAAGCTTTTTATATCCGTATCCAGAGGATGGAGAAACATTACCACTGCCGAAAAAACTACATGTTTTATATTTCCCGCTACGCCCTTTTTTATGGCTTTGGAGAAAGACAGTGAGGTATGCAATTAGGGGGAGCACGAGATGAAAGATATTTATTACTTCCTAAGACAAATTCATGAATTTGCTGGGAAAACACTTTACGTAAATTTGCTTGCTATGATATGCATGAGTTTTTTGGAGGGAGCAGGCATATTACTACTCGTCCCAATGATAAGCTTGATGGGGATTGTTGACATAAATACAGAAGAGCTAGCAATAATACAACAGTTTGATTTCTTATCTACCATTCCGAGCTCAATGGGGTTGCCTATTATATTAGGCATTTTTATTTTGCTAGCAATCGTACAGAACCTTCTCCAACGGCGCGTTGCCATTAAAAATGCTATCGTACAGCAGGGCTTCCTAAGGCATTTACGTATACAAACATACAGTCGTTTAATGCAGGCGAATTGGGGCTTTTATCTAAAGCATCGAAAGTCTGATCTGATTAATCTATTAAAGAAAGAAATTTCTCGTACCAGTTCAGGAATAAATTCGATTCTTATGTTTTGTACGTCACTTGTGTTTACGCTCGTGCAAATTGGTTTTGCCTTTATATTATCACCAACTCTTACCATAATGGTATTAATCTGTGGGTTGCTACTCATTTACTTTAATCGAAAGTTCTTAAAGCAATCCCTACAATTAGGTCGTAAAAACTATGAGTTAGGAAGAGATTATCTTGCAGGAATTACGGATCATATAAATGGAATCAAGGATATTAAAAGCAACACACTGGAAGGATCTCGAATAAGGTGGTATCAATCTATAACAGAGCGTATGCAAGCAGAACAAGTTCATTTTACAACATTAAAAATGACATCACAGCTTTACTATAAAATAGCTTCTGCTGTTTTAATCGCTTTTTTTATATTTGTGGCCATTCAGCTTTTACAAGCCGAAGGCAGCCAGCTCATGTTAATTATTATCATCTTTTCCAGACTATGGCCGAGGGTTGTAGATATTCAAGCCTCCATGGAACGAATTGCCACGACTATTCCATCCTTTCAAGCGGTAAAGCATTTGCAACATGAATGTAATCAAGCGATAGAATTTATGTCTCGATCTCATGAAGAAATAAAGCCAATAACTGTAAATGAGGGTATCAAATGCAAAAATGTCTATTTTCGCTATGAAAGTAACAAAGCTGGTTATACGCTACGTAACATATCTCTATTTATTCCAGCAAATAAAATGACCGCATTTGTAGGGAAATCTGGGGCAGGTAAAAGCACGTTAATAGATATTTTAATGGGTTTAAATAAACCAGAAAAGGGCGAGGTCTTTGTAGATGGGATTCCACTTACAAAGGAAAATTTGATCGAGCTAAGGCAAACAGTAAGTTATGTTGCCCAAGATCCATTCTTATTTAATACAAGCATAAGAGAAAATCTGTTGTTAATTAAGCCAGGAGCTACAGAACAGGAACTGTGGGAAGCATTAGATTTTGCATCTGCTGCTAAGTTTGTGAGGAATTTAGTGAATGGACTAGATACGGTTATTGGCGATAGGGGTATGAAGCTATCTGGTGGTGAAAAGCAACGGCTAGTATTGGCACGTGCGATCTTAAGAAGTCCAGGAATTCTTGTGTTGGATGAGGCAACTAGTGCGCTGGATAGCGAAAATGAAGGAGAGATTTTATCATCGTTAAACAAATTGAAGGATAGGATGACACTGATAGTAATTGCCCATCGGTTGTCTACGGTTCATCACGCTGATCAAGTCATTGTGTTAGATAAAGGGGAAGTCAAGCAAATGGGGACTTTTAGACAGTTAGAATCGGACGATCAAGGTATCCTATGTCAGTTATTACAGAAACAGACACAAGCCATTCGCTAATCCATTTATTACGGTTTGAAGTAGAAGGAAAATACATGAAGTACCTTATATACAGTGAAACTTCCATCCGGCTTTTAGTGAAACAAATACGTACAAAGGCTTAAATCGCCACGTCCTGTGGCAACACCTTTGTGACCTACTTCCACGTAGGCCCGAACCAATTGGACATTTACTGGCAGTAGATCCTCCATTTATCCATATTTTGTTTGCTTGAAGAGGGTTCTTACTTCCAGTTATATGCAGGTTAAAGGAGATTTCCTGAATGATTACTATAGGGAGAAAAAAGATAGCCATGCTCATATTGTGTAGTTTACTTGGATTCGTTACCTATACAATATGGGATAATCATCGATTTGTTGTTGTGGAGCAAGAAATTAAGGTTAATGGTATTCAAGATTCCTTTAAAGATTTTACGATCCTACAAATAACAGATTTACATGAACAACTATTTGGGGAAAATCAACAGCAATTAATCCAAGCTATTAATGGTATTGACTATGATGTGCTTGTTTTTACAGGTGATATGCTCGATAGCATTAGAAGCAAAAATGATTCGGCGTTTTATACGATTATTGATGGGTTGGATAATAAGGAAAATATCCTCTATGTTCCAGGTAATACTGATCCGCTTAGCTATCAGGTTGATTCAACAGTAGAAACAAGTGAATTTATAAACGGATTGAAAAAAAGAAATGTTACGTTCTTAGAATCACTTTATACCATTGATAAAGGGGAATCAGCCATCCATTTTGTTAATTTTGAACTATCTATTATCAAAAATGAACGTGCTCTGGGTAATGTACAAGGGGTAGTTCAGCCTCCATATGCTCAAAATCCTGCTTATTTAAGTTATCAACAGCAGCTGATTAAAGATCTAAAAGTGTTAGAAGATATGGATACATCAGATCTGCTTATTGCCGTAAATCATTATCCTATTGTCGACAAGCGAATAGAAACGATTAAGGCTAGCCCTGATTTAATATGGAGGAAGTATGATCTAATTATTGCTGGACATTATCACGGTGGACAAATCAGGTTACCTATTCTAGGACCTATCTTTGTTCCTGAATCCTGGTATGAACCAAATCGATTTTTTCCTCCTGCTGATCGAGTTAAGGGGTTGTGGGAGTATCAAGGAACGAAGCAATATGTGAGTGCCGGCTTAGGGAGTAGTGATGCCGTATCTTTTTTAAATTTTCGTTTGTTCAACTCTCCAGAAATAAATGTATTAAAACTGACTACCAAGCAATAATGAAGCACACTGTTTTGCTATTTCGATAGAATAGTAAAAAATTGTATGCTATTATACATTTTCTTTACAGTTCTGTTATAGCTCTTTCTGAGACTATTATCCTATGTTAGTTTAAGAGAGGATAAAAATGTAGATAGAGAGAAATGCAAGAAGGAGCAACTGTAAGTGTTTACAAAAGGAAAAAAAGCTTCATCAAGCTTATACATAAAATTAGGTGTTTTCCTACTAATAGCCACATTCTTTACTGTTTCAACCGTCTATGCAGCAGACGATCTAAAAACGGTTTACCATGTGTATATAGACGGTGAGCACATTGGTAAGGTTGATAATGAGCAAGCGATTCAACAAATGATAGATAAGAAGATAGCTATAGTGGAGCATAATGATGACAATTTGACGTTACGTCCCAAACAAGATATTTCGCTTATCTCCGAAAAGGTCTTTAATCCAACATTTGATAATGAAAAGGTGTTAGCTGCTGTGCAGGAAAATATAACGATAGAGGCAGAAGCTATCGAGCTAAAAATTGGCGATAAAAGCGTAGGCTTTTTTAAAGATTATGAGACAGCGGAGCAAGTCATAGCAAGCTATAAAGCAGAATATGTCGAGAAACAAGAATGGCAGGCATTAGAGGAAAAAATGGCGGTAAATCCAGATAATCAACGTCCAACAAAAATTACCGCGGATGATTTAGAAGTTGGCGATCGTATTGTAACAAGTATTGAGCTTTCAAACCGTGTTACATATACAGATGGTGTTATTGATCCGGAGAAGCTATTAACAGTAGAGCAAGGTCTTACTATGATGAAAAAAGGAACATTAGAAGAACAGGTGCATAAGGTGGATGAAGGAGAAGTGCTAGGTGAGATTGCTAGCAAATATAATTTATCTATGGAAGAATTGCTTGAGTTAAACAAGTCGTTAGCTGAGGATAGCGTGCTCCATGTTAATCAAGCGATTCATGTGACTGCTTATCGTCCGTTTGCCGAGGTTGTTGTAAAGGAAGCACATGTAGCAGAAGAAAACGTAAAGCATGAAACGAAAGTGATTAAATCGGATGAGCTTTACAAGGGAGAAGAGAAAGTAAAGCAGCAAGGTAAACATGGTAAAAAAGAAGTCTTGTATGCTATGGAGAAACGTAATGGTGAGGAAGTAAATCAAACAGTCATTGATGAAAAAATCATAAAAAAACCACAAAAAGAGATCATTATCAAAGGTACGAAAGTAATCCCTTCTCGTGGAACAGGCAAATTGACATGGCCAGCTGTTGGCGGTCATATATCCAGTCCGATGGGAAAACGCTGGGGAAGCGTTCATAAAGGTATTGATATCGCTGGGCCGAGCAGTCGCACCATTAAAGCAGCTGATAATGGAACCATTGTATCAGCAGGCTACGATAATGGAGGGTATGGTAATAAAATTGTTATCAATCATAACAACGGGATGAAAACCATTTATGCCCACCTAGCCTCGATGGATGTAGAGGCTGGTGAAACCGTAGAAAAAGGTAGTAAAATTGGTGTAATGGGGACGACTGGTAGATCAACTGGTATTCATTTACATTTTGAGTTGTATAAAGATGGGGTACGTAAGGATCCTACCGATTATTTAAAGTAATTATAAAGGACTGATTCAGGAGCTGCTCTTGAATCGGTCTTTTTTATGATATAGAATTAAGATAATAATGAACTCCAAAGAGAATAAATGTAAAAAAATTTAAAATTCCTCTCTCATCTACGTTAAAAACCTCTCATTGCTTTCGAACATATATAAGGTTATAGTAAAAGCAACTTACCTGATAATGAACCCGTATACTAGAAAAGACATTTGAACAAAAGTAAGATAAAATAAACTTAGGATTGTGAAAGAGAAGGATGTGGCAGATATGAGTCAAAAAATACTTGTAGTAGATGATGAACAGCCAATTGCAGATATAGTAAAATTTAATTTAGAAAAAGAGGGCTATGAAGTTATTGTAGCGAATGATGGTGACGAAGCGATTGAGGCTGCAGAAGCTGAAAAGCCTGACTTGGTCCTCTTGGATATTATGCTACCAAATAAAGATGGCAATGAAGTATGTAGAGAGATTAGAAAAACGCAAACAATGCCGATTATTATGCTGACAGCAAAGGATTCAGAGATAGACAAGGTGCTAGGGCTAGAGCTAGGTGCTGATGATTATGTAACGAAGCCATTTAGTAACCGCGAACTGATTGCTCGAGTGAAGGCAAATCTACGTAGACAGCAGGTAGTTCCAGACGATACTGTGAAGGCAACAAAGGATATTGTAATTGGATCGCTAGTCATCCATCCAGATGCGTATGTTGTTTCCCGTGATGGTGTACAAATAGAACTCACCCATCGCGAATTTGAATTACTTCATTACCTTGCTCGTCATATGGGACAAGTTATGACGCGGGAACATTTATTGGAGACCGTATGGGGTTATGACTACTTTGGTGATGTTCGTACCGTTGACGTTACGGTGAGAAGACTACGTGAGAAAATAGAGGAGAATCCTAGTAATCCAATGTGGATAGTAACCCGAAGAGGTGTAGGGTATTATTTACGAAATCCTGATCAGGAGTAGTTATTCATGAGAAAAGTCGGCTTTTTCCGTTCTATTCAATTAAAATTTATTATTATTTATATTCTTTTATTGCTGGTAGCTATTCAGGTTATCGGCTCATTTTTTACAGTGAAATTAGAGGAGAGCTTAGTAGAGAGCTTTAAAGGATCGATTATGGATCGAGTGGAGCTGTTAAGTCATAATTTAGCTCAGGCTTTTGCACGTGAGCGTGATGAGGACAATCCTGATGAACCAACATTAAATGAGGAAATTCAAAGTATTGTTTCAGAGGTTCAAGCAGATGATATTACAAGTCTACAGGTGATTAGTAATCAAAGTAGAGTGATTGCTACAAGTGACTATACAACACAGGATGATATTGGAAAGAAGACAACCAATAGTTATGTGCAAGGTGCACTTACAAGTAATGCCCCTCAACCTGATATACGAGCAAAGGCAAATGATCGGTTTTATATCCTAGCACAGCCTATTTTAGATAAAGATGATAGTGATATTGTTGTCGGTGTTATTTATTTAGAGGCGTCTTTAGAATCCGTCTATGATCAATTAAGCAATATTAGTAAAATATTCCTTCGTGGCTCGATATTAGCAATTACGGTTTCTGCCTTCATAGGGATATTAGTGGCTCGTACCATTACGAAACCGATTATTGAAATGCGTAGGCAGGCGCAAAACATGGCAACAGGTGACTTTACACAGAAAGTAAATGTATATGGAAGAGATGAAATTGGTCATCTTTCAGAGACATTTAATGATTTAAATAACCGGTTAAAGCATTCGTATGCAACCATTGAGGAGGAGCGTAGAAAGCTTAGCTCGGTTTTGTCAAATATGTCAGATGGTGTAATTGCTACGGACAATTCTGGTTCCGTTACGCTTATAAATGAAGCTGCAGGAAGATTAATTGGGTATAACCCTGATGATATGATCGGAGAATATTTATTGGATGTACTGCAGCTGGACGAAAAAATGGTCGATGTTACAGAATTACAGGATAGTGGCTCGATGATTATTGATTTTAGTGATGAGGAACAAGCGTTTATTGTGCGCGCTAATTTTTCCACAGTGTTTGATGATGAAGATGAAGTAACTGGCTTTATAACGGTGATTAGTGATGTTACGGAGCAAGAAAAGATTGATCAGGAACGTAGAGAATTTGTTTCCAATGTATCACATGAGCTGCGCACACCTTTAACGACGATGAAAAGTTATATCGAGGCGTTAACGGACGGTGCTTGGCAGGATAAAGAAATAGCCCCTAAGTTCCTAAGTGTGGCACAAAATGAAACGGAACGAATGATTCGTATGGTTAATGATTTATTACAGCTTTCAAAAATGGATGCAGAGGAGTATCCATTGCAGAAGGAACGAACAGATTTTATTAGCTATTACCACCATATTATTGATCGATTTGAAATGCATATTCCGAAGCATATTGCATTACAACGAGAAATTCCAAACGGAAGCTATCATGTATGGATTGATAAGGATAAGATGACACAGGTATTGGATAATATTATTTCAAATGCGATTAAATATTCTCCTGAAGGTGGTACGATTAAGCTAAAAGCTGAACAAAAACGTCATTATTTATTGATTAGCATCCATGACCAGGGACTAGGTATTGCTTATGATAAACTAGATAAAATATTCGAACGCTTTTACCGTGCAGATAAAGCGAGGACGAGGAAGCTTGGTGGTACAGGACTCGGCTTAGCAATTGCGAAAGAGCTTGTGGAGGCGCATCATGGACAAATTTGGGCAAAGAGCAAAGAAGGTAAAGGGACAACGATCTTCTTTACACTGCCGCTTATGAATCAGAAGCGGAGGGGTGCATCGTGAAGCTAGAAACATTTAAATCATTTGCATTAGTCCTGTTGATAGGCGTAAGCTTATTACTAACATTTGGACTTTGGAGCTACCAGAAAGAGTATAGTCCGTTAGATAAGAATCCTGCGGTAGGAGGAATAGATATTGGTGGGTCAGCTGTGAAAACAAACAGCTTGATTTCACCTCAATCTGTTATTTTTCACGCGACTAATCAGCATCTTGGCTATAAAGATCCCAAGGAAAACCAACGGTTTTTTGAAGAAATGCAATCATGGATTTTAACGGATTTTTCTATCTATAATGCGAAGCAGAAGTTATCCGATTATGATATAGAATTGATTTTCCCAGAGGAGCTGCCGATTGAATTGGCCAACAGACTCTTCTCGTTTACAGATTCAGAAAGTATGGAAAAGCTACCAACCTGGTCTTTTCAGCGTATGTATATGACATTGAATGCTGATGCATCTACGATAACATTACAAATTCCGGCGTTAAATGGTAGTAAAACAGCACAGGCAGTGATCACGGACTCAGTAATTTATGAGAATCTCAGGCAATTAATTGCTTCACGGGAAGGGTTAACCGAGTTCTTACAAGTTGGTGAAGGACAGCAAGCTTTTTATATTCCAAGTAAACCGACAAATCAGTATAAATATCTGTTTACCATTCAAAAAATATCACCAAATTTATTAGTAGAGACATTATTTAAAAATCCGGATACGGTCAGTAGATCGAATACAGAGCTTAGTTCAGCTAATTATTCAAATGGGATTAGTGAGTTAAGAGTGGAGCAAAACGGTAGAAGAATGGATTACTACAATCCGATTCCTAAGGTGCTATCGAATTTTGGGTTTATGAATTTATTGGAGAAAAGTGTAGATGAAATCAATGAACATAATGGCTGGACAGGCGATTACAAATTGATGAGCGCGGATCTAGCAACAAATAGTATCACCTATCAAATGCATTATAATGGCTATCCTGTTTACAACCAGTTTGGCCTATCATTAATGGAAATGCAGTTCCGTGAACAGGAAATTTTTAGCTATAAACGCTCATTACTGCGCATAAGAAATGAATTGGAAAAAGAGCAATGGGATATCCCCTCTGGTGAAGCGGTTATTTCTCATTTGGAAGATCGCCTTGGTGAGGGTATAAAAAACCTTCAAGGTATTCAATTAGGCTATCAATATAATTATAAGGAAAATGATCCAAACGATTACGTTGAATTGGAGCCGAGCTGGTTTATGAAGTTAAATGGATCTTGGCAGAGAATTAATTTTGAGGAACGACTAAATCCTCAAAAGAAGGAGGATTAGGCATGCAGTGGAATCAAATCAAAACATTATTTATTCTTTGCTTCTTAATCCTCGATGTTTATTTGCTATATCAATTTATCGATAAGCAAGATCGAGCGAATCCCGAGCAATTTAATTATCAGGAGCAGACGCTCGAAGATAAGCTCGCCGCAGAAAGCATTAAAATTAGTGATAAAGAGGTGGATATTACAGAGGATTCGGTTATTAAGGTATCACCCAAAAAGCTGACAGATACTGAAATAGAGAGAATAGCTGGATTAAGTAATCAGGACCCACAAATTATTAATAATTATACGGTTGTTTCAAGGTTCAAAGAGCCTGTTTCGATTCCCAAGCAAGCAAGTGTAACGAGTATTAGTCAGCTTGTCAAAAGCTATGTTGCTTTTTCCGATGAATTTAGCTATTGGGGTTGGAATAAAGACACGAATGTATTAATCTTTTTCCAAAATAAAAATAACCGACCTATCTACTACAATCAATATGGTTTATTACTTGTGTATTTAAATGATGCAAATGAAATGATGTATTACACACAGACGTTACTCGGTGAAGCAGAGCCACAAGGGGAAAAGTTGACCTTAATTAAGGTTAATACGATGTTTAATGAATTATATAAGGAAAACAAATTATATTCGAATGATGAAATTGTTAATATAGAGAATGGTTATTATACGAGAATCAAACGAGATACAGGAGCTCATGTGTTTGCACCAACCTATCTAGTCAGTATTAAGGACGCAGAGGATAACATTAGAAATTATTTCTTTAATGCAGTTGAAAGTTATATTTATCCTAGTGATGACACGAGCTTTATTACTTCAACAATAACCGACAGCCTACCGTTGTATAAACAAATAAACGATGAGGTCGAGTGGAAGACAGGCTTTATTGACTACTTAAATCAATTAGTAGATGATAATAAAAATCGGAGTGAACAGGAATGACCCTACGTTTTAGTGTACTAGCATCTGGAAGTACAGGTAACGCTTTTTTTATAGAAACAGAAAAGGAAAAATTGCTAGTAGATGCAGGATTAAGCGGAAAACAGATGGATCGATTGTTTCAAGAGATTAATATCGACCCAGCAGAATTATCAGCCATATTAGTAACACATGAGCATAGTGACCATATAAAAGGACTTGGCATTATAGCTCGTAAATATAATCTACCAATCTATGCGAATCAAAACACTTGGAAAGCGATGGAAGGATCGATAGGAAAAATTGCAACGGAACAGAAGTTTCTTTTTGGGATGGAAGAGGTGAAGACGTTTGGTGATTTAGATGTAGAGTCATTTGGCGTTTCACACGATGCTGCTGAACCGATGTTTTATACTTTTCATCATCATGGAAAGAAAGTTGCGCTTGTGACGGATTTGGGATATGTATCAGAACGAATAAAAAAGACGGTCGAAAATGCGGACGCCTACATTTTTGAAGCAAACCATGACGTAGGTATGCTGCGAATGGGAAGGTATCCCTGGAATGTAAAACGGCGTATTTTAGGCGATTCAGGACATATTTCTAATGAGGATTGTGGACTCGCCTTAGCTGATATTATAGGAAATAATACACAACGTATTTACTTAGCTCATTTGAGCCTTGACAATAATATGCGAGAGCTTGCTCGTATGTCGGTAGATAGTGTATTACGAGAAAGAGGAATATCCTTAAATTTATTGGATACAGATCATAAAAGTCCAACACCACTTTATGAGGTTGTTTAACATTTTGTTTATTTTTTTAATCATTATGGGAATAACTAAGGGTGAAATGTTTTAAACTGTTGATCGTAAGGGGGTAGGTAAATGGGTTATTATGATGAGCACTATCCACCAAATCCATATCGAAAGAGAAAGAAAAATTGGCTTGTACCTGTATTATTAGGCGTAATTATCGGAGTACTGCTAGTGACAATAGCATTACCCGCATTAGTTGATTCGGGAATTATCTCCATAACGGAAGAAAGTCAGCTGCATACAGAATCTGGTAGTACAGATTCCAATGTACCAACGCAAACGCTGAATGTTGATGTATCTACACAGATAACCGATGTGGTGAATCAAGTCACCCCGGCAGTTGTTGGTGTAATTAATATTCAACGGAAAAATGATTTTTGGCAGCAACAGGAAAGTGATAATCAAGCTGGAGAAGGCTCTGGTGTCATTTATAAAAATGAGGATGGCACAGCTTTTGTGGTGACAAATCATCATGTCGTTGAGGGTGCGGATACCATAGAAGTTGTATTATTTGATGAAACACATATTGAGGCAGAGTTAATCGGCAGTGATTTGTTTTCAGACTTAGCCGTGTTACGAATGGATGGAGAACAGGTAGATAAGGTTATTGAATTAGGCTCATCTGGTAGTGTGAAGGTAGGAGAGCCAGCCATTGCCATTGGAAATCCACTAGGACTCATGTTTTCTAGTTCTGTAACTCAAGGTGTAATTAGTGGGACGGAGCGAACAATACCACAGGATTTCAACCAAGATGGACGCGCAGATTGGCAAGCTGAAGTTATTCAGACAGACGCTGCGATTAATCCTGGTAATAGTGGTGGTGCATTAATTAACATTAAGGGTCAGTTAATTGGTATTAATTCCATGAAGATTAATGAAACAGCCGTGGAAGGATTAGGATTTGCCATTCCGATTGATTCGGCAATGCCAATTATTACTGAGCTAGAAAGTAAAGGTGAAGTAACGAGACCTTATTTAGGTGTTGAAATCTACTCATTAGATGAGGTGCCGCAATCTGAATGGAATAATACGCTTAATCTGCCGAATGAGATCGAAGGCGGTGTGTATGTGTGGAGTGTAGAACCATTATCACCAGCTGATCAGGCAGGATTGAAGCGATTAGATGTAATAACTGAATTAGATGGTAAACAGGTTATGAACATGATTGATTTACGTAAAATTTTATATCAAGAAAAAGAGGTTGGCGATGACGTTTCCGTTGTTTATTACCGTGATGGGAAGCGCAAAGAAACAACGATTAAATTGGGTACCCAAAAATAAGTGGTCAAAGCCAAAGGGCTGTGGATAATGAAAGGGTCCGTTAAATGCTCTCCTTGAAGATGGCACAAGAACTGGAAAAAAGCTTGCATAGCAGGTTCTATGTGAAATTATACAGAGGATAGTGTTTGTACAGCGCTGTGGAAACATAATTCCGTAAATAGAACAAAGCATGTAGAATTAAACAAAGCCGCACGGATTTCGAAGGCTATTAACATTTGATGAACAGTTTGGCTTCACCTAGCCCTATAGGCTGTCGAGAACTTCTCGACAGCTTTTTTGTAAGTTAAGAAAGTATAAAATCAGTGCAATAACTGCGTTAAGCCAAGTAGTTATTTTGAAATGTTAGATGTATATTGGCAATGCTCCGACGAATTACTTC
>NZ_BAAACY010000115.1:0-2016 GCF_039521925.1 Virgibacillus salarius
TAATAGCT
Organism: Virgibacillus salarius; assembly: GCF_039521925.1. Lineage (NCBI taxonomy): Bacteria > Bacillati > Bacillota > Bacilli > Caryophanales > Bacillaceae > Virgibacillus > Virgibacillus salarius. The sequence continues at coordinate 9 of NZ_BAAACY010000115.1, forward strand.
ACTAGAGGAAGCGTAAATTTGAGCATTTAGTGATAAGGACTGAGCGAATTTTGCTCAGTTTTTCTTAAAAGAAAGATAAGAAAGTATAAAAATTTGGCTATACCAGAGTGTTTCTTACTGGTTTTGAAAAAAGGGTCTGGGACGAAGTTAAGAGAGTTAACCCAAAAGTCGAACGATAAAACAAATATTACTATAAAGCTCAGTAAAAAAATACGTTAACTCCATGAAAAAAGAGAAACGCTTTTTCTACGTACAATGTATTGCTGCGGAAGCCTTTCTTATCCTGGGAGATGTAAAGGTGGTTACTCGATAGATAATTATTTTAAAATTTTTGTAAAAGTAGTACTGCATAGATGGTAATTTTGATATTCTTTACAGAAAGGGGGATGGAGATGAAGAAGAAAACAACCCTTAGCTGGGTCCTTTATGATTTTGGGAATTCTGCTTTTGCAACTACAATTATGGCTGCAGTTTTACCCGTTTTTTATTACGACGTAGCAGCTGTTGGTGTTGATGAGAATCTTGCAGCAAGTTTTTGGGGATATTCGCAGTCAATTGCTGTATTAATTGTGGCAATCCTAGCACCTATTCTAGGAGCTATAAGTGATTATTCTGCAGCTAAGAAAAAGTTTTTACGATTTTTTGCCTACATGGGTATGCTAGCAAGTATTTTACTTGCTTTTGTAGGCGAAGGTGATTACCTTTTTGCCTCGTTTTTGTTAATTATTGGAACAATTGGATTTTCTGGTGGTAATGTATTCTATGATGCATTCTTACCAGAAATAGCAGAAGAACAGGAAATTGATAAAGTATCATCAGCAGGTTTCGCATGGGGTTACATAGGTGGGGGAATATTATTAGCTATTAATATTCTCATGATATTAAAGTTCGATTGGTTTGGACTACCTAATGCTACCGTTGCAAGCCAAGTTTCTTTTGCTTCCGTAGGTTTATGGTGGTTTCTATTTTCACTTCCGCTATTTCGAAATATTAAAGAAGAGAAAAAGAAGGTTGTGAAGCGGGAAAAGTCTTATGCAGCAATTGGATTTTCCAGAGTAGCTTCTACGTTTAAAGACCTAAAGCATTATAAGCAATTATTACTTTTTTTACTTGCATTTTGGATGTATAACGATGGGATATCCACCATTATTAAAATGGCAACAATATACGGTAGAGACATAGGTATTGATGGAAACAGTTTAATTGCAGCACTTTTAATTACACAGTTTGTAGGTATACCATTTACATTTTTCTTTGGGTGGTTAGCGAAGAAAATAAGTGCTAAAAAAGCATTAACGCTTTCATTATACGTCTACATGGGGATTGTAGTATTAGGTTATTTTATGACTTCGGCGATCCACTTTTACCTACTTGCTATTTGTGTTGGTATGGTACAAGGTGGAGCACAATCACTTAGTAGATCCATTTTTGGCAGAATGGTCCCTGATAATAAACATGCTGAATTCTTCGGGTTCTACGGAATTTCTTCTAAATTTGCAGCAATCTTCGGCCCTTTCCTATTTGCCTTTGTTGGGCAACTTACAGGTTCAAGTCGAATAGGAATCATTTCGTTAGTTATATTTTTTATTGGCGGAATTATTCTTCTTAAATTTGTCAATATAGAAAAAGGTATGGAAGATGCAAAAAGATTAACCAATGACGCTGAAAAGGTAAAAGTTATCACAAAGTAAGTGAAAAAGGGTGAGACAAAAGTGTGTTAATTAAAGAATAAAAAGAATAAAACGAACAATTTGAAATGATGGTCATGAACGAACCCGGTTCACAAATATACTGCGTTTTCCGCCGGCGGCTGGTGAGTTTCCGAGTGCTGTCACACTGTGGGACTCACCGATGCATTTCCTACCACAGGCGGAGGGAGGTAGTGTCGTTTATTGTTCAAAGATAAGAAAGTATAAAAATTTGGCTATACCAGAGTGTTTCTTACTGTGGTATTTTAAGTATATGGAAAAAAACATCTTGAAACGAATCTTTTTTGATAAACATCAAC
>NZ_BAAACY010000116.1:0-3673 GCF_039521925.1 Virgibacillus salarius
CACTTAGCTATATTGGTTTCAATTGATTGCGTGATTTTGGGATCTTACTGCCAGTTATATGCGGGATAAATTAGTACGGATATTATTTCCACCTTCGTTCAAGGCAGTCACTTACGTTCTGCCTTAAACGAACCGTTTTGCTATATTTAGGCTAAACGAATATTAGGTTTTACTAATAATTCACGAGGAAAATCTGCTAACACTTCACAGCCTTTATCTGTTATGCGAAAAGATTCACTTATTTCAACCCCCATATGGTCAAGCCATATTCCAGGTATCATATGAAAAGTCATGTTCTCTCTAAGGATTGTATGATCGCCAGCTCTTAGACTAGCAGTATGCTCTCCCCAGTCTGGGGGATAGTTTAATCCCATTGAGTAACCAAGCCTCGAATCTTTTTTTATTCCACTTTTCTCTATAACTCTGCGCCACACAGCCTCTACCTCTTCACAAGTAATACCTGGACGAATGGCATCTAACGTTATATTTATCCCCTCTACTACGACGTCTGCGATATATTGAATATTTTCATCTGGCATACCAAGAAAGATTGTTCTAGCTAAAGGTGAGTGATATCGTTTATAGCAACCAGATAATTCAATAATTACCGGATCACCTTGTCGGAATAGCTCATCTGTCCACGTAAGATGACAAGCTGAAGTTCGATCACCAGTTGGTAATAATGGTACAATTGCAGGGTAATCTCCGCCAAAATCATCTGTTCCCCGGATCTGGGCATGAGCAATTGCTGCAGCAGCATCGGATTGCCTTACTCCAGCATCAATGGAATCAAAAGCAGCCTGCATCGCCCCTTCAGCGATTTTTGATGCAATTTTAATACATTCTATTTCCTGATCAGACTTAATAATTCGTATCCAATTTACTAAATTTGTTCCGTCCTTAAATACAGCATTAGGCAGATTTTCTTTTAGCTTCATAAAATTTTTTGCTGTGAAATAGTAGGCATCAAACTCAGCTGCAATCGTTTTCTTGTCATACTTTTTAGCTTTAATAAAATCACTGACAAACTCCATCGGATGTTTTTCGGAAGACTGGATATAATCATCTGTATATGGATATACATGATCCGCTTCTAACCAAGATGTGTGGAAAGCCGCACTAGCATCTTGCCCTCTGCCAATCCAATAAGGTTGATCCTCATCAATAAAAATGACAAGCAATTGATGTACGTAGAATGACCATGCATCATATCCACTTAAATAATTCATATTAGCTGGATCTGTGACAAGTAAAACCTCAATTCCTTCATTAGCCATACGGTGTTTTGTTTTCGTTATCCTTTCATAATATTCAGAAATAGAAAAAAACACCATACAAACCCCTCCATTCATTTAAAGTGAAGCTGCTTGAGTGAACAACACCAACATCAAAGTAGATCATATAAATATCACAAGAATTAATATTGTTGTTAATTGTAATTTCTTTGATGATTGGAAAAGTTTAACAATCATGGGCGAGGAACTTTTCACTGCCCATGCGTTTGAAAAGACAGTTACAGTAGGCATTAGAAATAAAGTGAAACCTCAATTAGGTTTTTACTAAAACAAACACGTACAAAGGCTTCATTCGCCACGTCATGTGGCAACGCCTTTGTGGCCTAATGTAGGCCCGAACCAATCGGACATTTACTAGCAGTGCCCCCCCTCTTGCCAATAGGGTTCACTTTATTTGGGGCGGCTTACTGCCAGTTATATGCGAGGTAAAAGGGTGGGATTAATAGAACATGCCTGTCGATTGTCGGCATTAAATACAAAATAATGCACACAAATTAAAAAGTATGGAATACGTTATATTTTCTTCTAATGTGTACTATAAATATATGTAATAACACAATAAATGATGAAAATGCTATTTAAAAATGGGCGCAGACAGAGCAATCTCTGCCTCTACCCATTTATTTTGTCACAGACTACACTTGAGAATAGTATAGCAATTGAATGTTTAATCGTCTATATCATTTTTCTGTATTTTATAAATTTATTGACTATTTTCTTTAAATGTGTTTAATTATTGGTAACTTGAATTGTCGACAAACGACAAAGAGAGCCAACCTGAAATCACTACAGTAACTATTCCTCATCCATCATATATCACATTTGCTACTTTTCCCATCTTTCACTTTCAGCTTTTTTATTTGATCCGATTATAGAAAGGAGTTTGTTATATTGGAACCAACTATAAAAAAAGAGGACCTGTTGGAAAAAGATGAGAAGTATCTTTGGCATGGCATGAAAAGATATAACCCTAGCAGTACAATGATTAGCACCAAAGCTGATGGTATCTGGATCACGGATATCGACGGTAATAAATTTCTTGATGCACAGGCAGGATTATGGTGCGTTAATGTAGGTTATGGTCGAGATGAACTAGCTGACGTCTGTGCACAGCAATTAAAGGAGATGCCTTATTATCCATTAACACAAAGTCATATACCAGGAATAAAATTAAGTGAAAAATTAAATGAATGGCTAGGCGACGATTATGTTATTTTTTATTCCAATAGTGGATCGGAAGCTAATGAGACAGCCTTCAAAATTGCCCGCCAATATTACCAACAGACTGATGCACCTAATCGCTATAAATTTATTTCACGCTATCGCTCGTATCATGGTAGCACTTTAGCTACATTAGCAGCCGGTGGACAAAATCAACGGGCCTATAAATACGAACCATTAGCATCAGGCTTCGTCCATATCACACCGCCGGATTGCTATCGGAGCCCTTTTACGCATGAAAATGAACAATGCTGTCACCAAGCTGCTGATGAGTTAGATCGCACAATTACTTGGGAGATCAAAGAAACAATTGCTGGATTTATTATGGAGCCAATTATTACTGGCGGCGGAATATTAGTTCCCCACGATAGTTATATGAAAAAAGTTCGTGAGATTTGTGATAAGCACGGTGTCTTATTAATTGCTGATGAAGTTATCAACGGGTTTGGCAGAACAGGGAAGCCCTTCGGATTTATGCATTATGATGTAAAACCAGATATAATTACGATGGCTAAAGGACTAACAAGTGGATATATGCCACTAGCAGCAACTGCTGTAAAACGTGACATATATGAAAAATTCAAAACCTCAACGAAGGAATACGATCATTTCCGTCATGTTAACACATTTGGCGGCAGCCCAGCAGCTTGTGCTGTTGCTATACGAAATTTAGAGATTATGGAAGAGGAACATTTAGTCACTAACGCTGCGAACCTGGGGGAATATTTGCTCGCAGAATTACAAGAACTGTATACGCACCCTAATGTTGGTGATATTCGTGGTAAAGGACTATTAGCTGGTATTGAGCTTGTAAAAGATAAACAAACAAAGGAACCAATTGATGAAACCATAGCTGCAGGCGTCGTGAACTATTGTAGAAAAAAAGGCATCATAATTGGCAAAACAAGCGATACGGTTGCAGGCTATAACAATATTATAACGATGTCACCACCGCTTTCTATATCAAGAGATGAAATTAATTATCTAGTAACCATCCTAAAGGATGCTATTGCTGCGATTTAGTATAAAGTGAAACTTCAATCAGTGAGGATTTACTGCCAGTTATATGCGGGATAAAGTGAGACTTCCATCCGTGGGGAAGTTTATTTATCCCCACGGATGGTTAGACGAACCAATCGGACATTTACTGGCAGTTG
>NZ_BAAACY010000116.1:3739-3905 GCF_039521925.1 Virgibacillus salarius
GAGACTTCCATCCGTGGGGAAGTTTATTTATCCCCACGGATGGTTAGACGAACCAATCGGACATTTACTGGCAGTTGATCCCACACTTAGCTATATTGGTTTCTCTTCACTGCTTGAGGGGGGCTTACTGCCAGTTATATGCGGGATAAAGTGAAACTTCCATCCG
>NZ_BAAACY010000117.1:0-3038 GCF_039521925.1 Virgibacillus salarius
TTCAACTCTTGTGGGAAATGTTTGACCTGAAGATCCACTTTTTTGAGCGGGTTTTGCTAAAAAAGTTAGCGGAAGGACAAACCCCACGGAAAGGGAAGTGGGCAGCCGGAGTGGTGGTCAAGCAGTAGGAAGCGTAAATCTGAGCATTTAGTGATAAGGACTGCGAATTTTGCTCAGTTTTTTTTATTTATCTAAAATTAACCCTCTTGCCATCGTGCGGAGATAATCAAAATAAATACAAACCAGAACGAAACACCGACCGTGATGTTTAAATATCATGGTCGGTGTTTCGTTCCTCTAATGGACTTTTGATACAGCCCTATTATTTATATAAAAAGCTGCTTATTCCACGGAAAATATATAGGAGTATATTGGTTGATTACCGTTATGCACTTCAATTTCAATATCTTCGTATGTTTCTTCTATATATTTGATCAATCGATTTACTTCTTCATCTTCTACATCTTCCCCTTGAAGAATCGTCAAGATCTCATCATCTTTAGAGATCATCTCATTTAGAAGCAACTTCACTGTTTCCATTTTATCAGAGTCAGTAGCAATGATCTTACCATCTGCAATACCCATAAAATTACCGTTTTCAATGGTAATGCCATCAATTTGTGTATCACGTACAGCATAAGTTATTTGTCCAGTTTTCACCTGTTTTCTTGCCTCGTCCATTGCTTGCTGATTACTATCAATATCTGCATCTGGATGAAATGAGAGCATAGCGCTTATACCTTGTGGAATTGTTTTAGTTGGAACAACTCGTACATTTTCTTCAGCTAATTCTGCCGCTTGATCAGCTGCCATTAGGATATTCTTGTTATTTGGAAGTATTAACACATTTTTAGCATTAGCTTGCTTGATGGCATTTGCAATATCCTGAGTGCTTGGATTCATTGTTTGTCCACCTTCAATGACCACACTTGCCCCTAAGCTTTCCAAAAGATCCCTCAAGCCTTTACCCATGGCCACTGTAACAATTGCATATTCCGACTTTTCTTTTTGCATATTTTTCTTTTCTTTACTTCCTACAATAGCAGTATGCTGCTCGCGCATATTTTCTATTTTCATATTAATTAAGCTTCCATAACGTTGCCCCATTGTTAAACAATGTCCTGGATACTCTGCATGAATATGAACCTTCACAAGCTCATCATCAGAAACAACTAGCAAGGAATCACCATGCTCACTTAAATCGTTACGAAATGCTTCTTCATCAAATGGATATTCATTTAATTTGTCTTCTTCAAACTTAACCATAAATTCAGTACAATAGCCAAACTCTATATCCTCTGTATCCATAAAATCCTGTGTTACTTTATGGTGTTCAGCATTTATCATTTCATCCATATTAATATCCGATGGATCTTCAGGAAGTTCTTCTCCCTTTAACGCAGCAAGGAATCCTTCATAGATGGTTAATAAACCCTGCCCACCAGAATCTACTACACCAACTTCTTTTAGGACTGGAAGTAAATCTGGTGTACGTTTAAGTGATGCTTTTGCTTCAGCTACAATTTGTTCCATTAGCTGAATGATGTCTTGTTCTTTTTCAGCAACTGAAACTGCTTGATTCCCTGCATCCTTTGCAACAGTTAGTATGGTGCCTTCTACAGGTTTCATTACAGCATTATACGCAGTGGAAACACCACTTTCAAATGCCTTCGCAAGCTCGATGGTTGTAACCGCTTCTTTTTTTTCCAACCCTTTAGAAAAACCACGAAAAATTTGTGATAGTATGACCCCTGAATTACCTCTAGCACCCATTAGTAACCCTTTAGCAAATGCTTCAGCTACTTCAGATACACTGTCACTAGTTAATTTTTTTACTTCATTAGCTCCGGAAGTAATCGTTAGATTCATATTTGTTCCTGTATCACCGTCGGGTACAGGGAATACATTTAAAGCATCAATTTTCTTGGCGTTATTCGACAAATTATGCGCTCCAGAAAGAATCATTTGAGCAAGTTTCTTGCCATTTATCTTCTGTAAAGTCACTATTATATTTCCTCCTCTGTAGACAAAAGCTCACAGCGCCTGTAGATCTACTATTCATGCTTCAGGCGCTAGAGCATTAACACTTTATACAATTAGATGATATGAAATTAGTCTTTTGAGACACGAACTCCTTGAATATAAATATTGACAGAATCAATTTCTAACCCTAAGGATTGATTTAACGTATATTTAACCTGAGATTGAACATTATGAGCAATTTCGGATATTTTTGTTCCATAACTCACAATAATATACATATCGATATGTAAATTGCTTTCTTCTTGACGGACAATGACACCTTTTGAAAAGTTTTCTTTTCTTAAGATTTCAGCAATGCCATCGCGTATTTGACTTTTAGAAGCCATCCCAACAATTCCATAACATTCAACTGCTGCACCACCAGCAATAGTGGCAATTACTTCATTAGTAATCGTTACCTGACCATCGTTTGTATGAAGTTCAATGGACATTTGAATCCTCCTTATAATACCTGCTCACATTATCTAAGCATATTCTACTACATGCAGAACCTTTTTAAAAGTATAGATAATACCTAATTAAAAATTACCACTTATAACAATGTACGATTTGTGTTAATCTGTCAAGTATTTTCTCTTTATATAACAAATAATCCCAGTTTATTCGTGGTTTTACAAAAAGAATAATTGCAATCTAGTAAGAGTTATGGTAAATTGTATAAGTATGAAAATGCAAAGAAACATGTAAAAGTAGGAGGGATAACATGGCCAGAAAATGTGTTGTAACTGGACGTCAAACTCGCAGTGGAAACCAACGCTCTCACGCTATGAATTCCAATAAGCGTCAATGGAAAGCTAATGTACAAAAAGTACGTATTATGGTAGATGGAAAACCGAAAAAAGTATATGTATCTGCACGTGCCCTTAAATCAGGGAAAGTAGAACGCGTTTAATATACTAATACAACTTATCGCATTAGTTAAGAAAAAGGGGCTGGGACATAACTAGCCCTTATGAAGTTAAAAAAGATTCCAGTTATCAAAAAATGATAGCTGG
>NZ_BAAACY010000118.1:0-5547 GCF_039521925.1 Virgibacillus salarius
CATTGCCAATATACATCTAACATTTCAAAATAACTACTTGGCTTAACGCAGTCATTGCACTGATTTTATAGTTTCCTAGACAACAAAAAATAGGCTGCCGAAATATTACGACAACCCATCTCTTGAATCATGTAATTTTTTTATCCCGCATATAACTTGCAGTAAGACCACACTCCAAGCAATCAAGTGAAACTAATATTGGTGAGTGGGGATAAACAAAATCCCCCACGATTGAAGTTTCACTTTATTGTTCACTTGCTTGCTGCATCAGCTCTGTTTGCCCTTGGGAGCGATTCATCATAAATTGAACAGCAATCATAATGATAAATGCAATAAGCCCATAAATATCTGTATTGCCTTCTGGATAAATGAGCATTAAACCTACTACCACGGAAATAATTCGGACGAGCCAATTTAGCTTAAGGTACCAAAATCCAATTAAACCAGCACCAATTGCAATCATGCCCGTAATAGCCGTAAAGAGAATCCAAATAATACTTAGTACGGTCGTATCAATCATTAACAGCTGTGGTTGTAGAACGAACATATATGGAATGATAAATGCTGCTACTGCCAATTTCGCAGCATTCACCCCTGTTCGTATTGGTTCACCGCCAGATATTCCCGTCGCTGCAAATGCGGCAAGTGCTACTGGAGGTGTAATATCAGCAACAATTCCAAAATAAAACACAAACATATGACCTGCAAGTACTGGTATGGCAACTTCAAGTTGATCATTCAATGCTAATATAGCTGGTAAAGCAATCGTTGATGTAATGATATAGTTAGCTGTAGTTGGTGATCCCATCCCCAATATAATGGAAGCAACCATTGTGAAAAACAGTGTAAGCAGTAACTGCATATCAGCAGAGCTTGCAAGAGAGCCTGCCATACTTACAAGACTATTTCCCAATTTCAGCCCAAGACCTGTTTTTGTTACGACACCGACTATAATACCAGCGCAAGCAGTTGCAGCTGCCACACCTAGTGCCGTTCTTGCTCCAGAGGTTAACGCCGTTATAAATTTTGATAGATTAATCCGTGTATCTTTTCTAAACATACTAACCAAGATCGTAATACCTATTCCTAGTAACGCTGTTCGTTCAATACTAAACCCTTTAAATAGTAACCAGACAATAGCTATAATCGGAAGCAATAAATGAATCTTTTTGAAAACTTCCTTTTTAGGCGGGATCTGGTCCTTTGGCAAGCCGTGTAAGCCGGTACGCTTTGCCTCTAGATGCGTCATTATCCAAATACCAGAAAAGTATAAAATGGCTGGTATCGTAGCCGCCTTCGCAATTTCCCAATAACCCACTCCAGCAAACTCTATCATTAAAAACGCTGCAGCTCCCATAATTGGTGGCATAATTTGACCACCAGTAGAGGAAGCCGCCTCAACGGCACCAGCGAAATTTGGTTTATAACCGAGCTTTTTCATCATCGGTATGGTATAAGACCCAGTTGTAACAGTATTAGCAACAGAGCTTCCTGAAATAGTACCATTCAAGGCACTTGAAAAGATGGCAACCTTTGCTGGTCCACCTGTTCGACGACCCGCAAGTGAAATTGCCAAATCATTAAAGTAATTTCCTACCCCAGTTTGTACTAAAAATGCACCAAATAATAGGAATAAAAAGATATAAGTTGACGATACCTGTAAAGGCGTACCTAAAATACCTTGCGTTGTAAAAAACATTGAATCAATTAACTGTTGTAGACTCAGCCCTCTATGTGCAAGCATGCCTGGCATATACGGGCCGAATAATGCGTATACCAAAAAGATAATTGCAATAATGGTTATTGGAAGCCCTACTGCTCGTCGAGTAGCTTCCAGAACAAGTAATATCGCTGCTCCACCAATAAACATCTGCACCTGTGTAATACTTCCAATTTGCTGTACTAACGTCTCATAGAAAACTGGCCAGTAGCCACAAACGATAATGGACAATAATACGAGCAAATAATCATACCAAGCAACCTTCTTCTTGTTCCCCTTTTTTCTTGCTGGAAACAATAGAAAAATTAGGGATAGTGCAAAACCTAAATGGACCGTACGCTGAATGTAAGCAGTGTATTGGCCAAAGGCTCCTGTATAAAGCTGAAATAAAGAAAATGCTAATAATCCGATAAAAACGATAGCAGCCGCTGTACCAGCAAGCTTTCTCGTATTCGATTCAGAATCATATTTCTGTAACAATTCCTCTTGCTGTTTTTCGGTTAATTGATCTTTTGAGTCACTCAACGATCCTCACTCCTTTCAAGTATTCCCATAGTGTTAAATTTTCTATTTTTAAAGTAAACCAAGAGCCTGGCTTAAAGTATTTATTTAGGTAGATTTGATGCTCTGCGTTCTCTCCCCAAACAAGTCGATTTTCAGAAACGGTTTTGCCGTTTCTTAATTTAATGTTAGGAAAAATATTATCCAGCCTTTTAATATGGTATTTTCCATCCTCATACGTGAATTCTTCACCTTCTTGAGCATTAGATGGCATACCAATTCCAAATTCTTCATATACAATTTCATTTTGCTTCATATTCTGATTATCTAGTACAACATATTTTTCCACAACATCCGTTAAATGAATAGAATGTTTGAAAATTAATTGGAAGGGGGCGCCTTCTTCTATAGGAAGGAACGCATCAATTTGCTTTGTATTTTCTTCATAAAATACTAGGGCTGTTCGGAAAGGAACACATAAAGCAAGTAGAGTAATTAATAGTAGAAGAACCAGAATAGCTATCATTCTCTTTTTCTTAGAAAACTTCATGAATATTCACCTAGAAACCGTTGAGATTTGTATAAGAAGATGTAAACGCTTCTAAACATGGGTTGACCGGCAGCAAATTCCTACATTCATGCAGGATTACAGCCGGCCACCAAGTTATTTATTGTAAAACTTATTTTGAAGCAGAAATACCTTCTTCTTCAAAATATTTCTTTGCACCTGGATGCAGATCAATTCCAATACCATCTAACGCAGATTCCTTCGTAATAAATTCACCTTTTGCATGAGAAATTTTATCCGTGTTTTCGTATATTGCTTTCGTAATATCGTATACTACCTCTTCAGATAAACTATCTCTTACAGCAAGCATTGCCAATACTGCTACTGTTGTTACATCTTCTTCAATATTATACGTACCTGCTTTAACTGTATCTTCAGCATAATATGGATACTCTTCAACTAATGCCTGAACCTTATCTTTAGCAATTGGAACAATTCCTACATCAACCGTTGCTGATAATCCTTCAACAGCTCCTGTTGGCGTACCCGCTGTGATAAACGCGGCATCAATATTACCGTCTTGGATACCACCAGTAGACTCTCCAAAATCAAGGTTTTGCGCATCAATATCATCCATTGTCATACCATGTACTTCTAGGATTTGTTCTGCATTTACATACGTACCAGACCCTGGTGCACCAACGGAAACCGTTTTCCCAGCTAGATCTTCTACAGATGCAATTCCGGAATCTTTTGTTGTTACGATTTGAATAGTCTCTGGATATAGCGAACCAATCGCCTGAACATTATCTACAGCTTTACCTTCAAAAGAATTGATTCCTTCAATAGCATTTGCTACAACATCTGTCTGAACGAATGCTAGATCTGCTTCTTCGTTACTTAATGCCATTACATTATCAGCAGAAGCATTGGAAGATGGTGCATCTGTTTGTATACCTGTTTCATCATCAATAATCTTAGCCATTTCTCCACCAAGCGGGTAATAGGTACCGCTTGTTCCACCTGTAAGCATGCTTAGAAACTTAGGTTTGTCTCCACCATCTGATCCACCATCACCATTTTTGCCTTCTTCATTACCACCACATGCCGCTAGAAATAGAGCTAATACTAGTAGCATAGCAATAGAAACCACAAGGTTTTTATTTTTCATACAAACTCCCCCTTATACATCGTTAACATGTGAATATATTTTACATTTATTTTCATGATATTGTCAAACTATTCCTAACAGAACCAATTTCAATTACTTTTCCACATGTAAGCGAGTTCAATTGTGGCGTAGGATTTCACTATTCATGCAGGTATTATTTTCCACATGACGAACGTTTTTATCCCGCATATAACTGGCAGTATATAGAGGATAAAAATCCTTGCTAACACACGCTGGCAGCAAGGATTTTCCTGTCATTACACTCCTAATTCCTTTTTGTATCGCTCCAATTCTTTTGTCGTACAGCGCACCCAATGGCCAGGTTTTATTTCCCTAAATTCAGGATCTTCGCTAACATCATGGATTGTTGGGTCATAATTCGTTCGTTGACGAGACCGTTCATAATTCGGATCTGGCAGTGGAATAGCGGATAACAATGATTTCGTATACGGATGAATCGGATTATTATAGAGCTCTTCACTGTCTGCTAGCTCTACCATATTCCCAAAATACATAACGCCAATTCGATCACTAATATATTTTACCATCGATAAATCATGGGCAATAAACAGATATGTTAGCCCTTGATCACGCTGTAGCTTTTTCAATAGATTGACTACCTGTGCTTGAATAGAAACATCCAGTGCCGAAATGGGCTCATCGGCAATAATTAATTCTGGCTCTACGGCAAGTGCTCGCGCGATACCAATCCGTTGACGCTGCCCACCACTAAACTCATGAGGAAAGCGGCTCGCATGCTCTTTATTCAAGCCTACCACCTGTAGTAATTCTTCTACTCTCGCCTTCCGTTCTGCCTCGTTATTTACGAGATGATGGACATCCAAGCCTTCCGCTATAATATCCATAACTGTCATACGCGGATTTAACGATGAGGATGGATCCTGAAAAATCATCTGCATTTTTCGATTAAATTTAAGCAGATCCTTCTTCGACTTCTTCCCATGTACATCCTCGTTATTAAACAGTACTTGACCACTTGTGGCCTCATATAAACGAATGATTGTTCTTCCCGTTGTCGACTTTCCACAGCCAGATTCGCCTACTAATCCAAAGGTCTCCCCTTTATAAATATCGAAAGTGATTCCGTCAACGGCTGTAATGATCTTTTTTCTACCTGCTTTGAAATGTTTTTTCAAATCCTTCACCTGTAATAATTTTTCCGTCATCGTCGGTCACCACCTTTATTACCGGTATTCGCAAATCCCTGCATTCTCCGTTTTACCGATGCTGGCGGCTCGATTTTCGGTGCGTCCTCATGGAGTAGCCATGTCGCTGCATAGTGTGTATCAGATACCTTAAACATCGGCGGCTCCATGACGGTGTCAATTTCCAATGCAAATTCATTACGTGGGGCAAAGGCATCGCCCTTTGGAGGATTCAGCATATCCGGTGGACTTCCAGGAATCGCAAATAATTCCTCTTCATCACTGTCCAGCGTTGGCATCGAACCTAGTAGCCCCCATGTGTATGGGTGCTTCGGATTATAGAAAATATCATCTGTTGTCCCGATTTCGACAATTTTTCCAGCGTACATCACCGCCACTCGGTCTGCAACGTTAGCTACAACACCAAGGTCGTGCGTGATAAAAATAATTGCACTATCCGTTTCCTTTTGAATATCCTTCA
>NZ_BAAACY010000119.1:0-7830 GCF_039521925.1 Virgibacillus salarius
AATTTGAGTCGTCTTTTTTATAACAAACTTCAAGTTTCACTGAAAAATCATAAGATTTTCAGTGGCCTCGGTGAGTTCCAGAGGTTTTTTTGTGGTTTAGGAATATAAAATTTTCCCATGTGGACAAACTTGGGCGTGTTGAGCTGCGTCCAGCTTCAGCTCCCAGAAGCTAGGTGACTTCACGAATTATCCTAATCTAAGTCATCATCGATTCGTAAGCACACCGTGATTGCTTTATCTGCGTTGACTTGCTCCAGTGATTACGTTTCTATTCGTGCGCTTCCGCTTTTGTTCTAAGAAAAATCAAATTGAATATGAGCAGAAAGTCATAGGTAAAAATTGATTAAAGACAATGTGAACAAAATGTTACATAATAGAGATAGGCTAGTAATTTTATTTTAAACAAAATGTAACGGTTTTGTCCTAGCCACTTGTAAAACCTTACGTTAAGATATAATAACTCGTGCTATGAGAATCATACACGTATATTTAATACATAACTGATGGTTTTGGGACTCGCCCCGCTTTTGTAAATATAAACAATAGCGTAACGTATGGAAAAAGCAGTCAACTACTGCTATGAAACAATCTGAAAAATAGTGAAAGACTTTTTTGATACTCTGAATAAAGATGGTGAATACATCGTGAATAATATATATATAAATGATGAATATGGAATGAAACGTAAATATAAAAGGCCTACGCCCAAAAACGATTTGAAAAGAACGAAAACTATAATGGCTGGGGGGGCTTCAGTTTGATGATGAGCAAGTCATTAAAGGATACTCCCCTAGAAGAAATGATTATATGTGCCCAGCAAGGAGATCAAAACGTACAAAATTATCTTTTAAAAACATATCAACCCTTCATTGCGAAGTGTGTGTCTGAGGTATGTAAACGGTATATTGATCCAAAAAAAGATGATGAATTTAGTATTGGTCTTTCCGCTTTCAATGAAGCGATACAATCGTATGTTCCGGAAAGGGGGAGCTCGTTTTTATCTTTTGCAAAATTAGTTATTAAGCGAAAGGTAATAGACTATATTCGTTATACACAAAAACGTCCAGTTGCAGTATCTTTAGATGAAACCTATGATGCTGAACAAATGGAGAATCCAACAGAAATATTGGCTGTTAAAGAAATGTATCAATTAGAACAGGATGCGTGGTATCGGAAACAAGAAATAATGGATTTTAAAGAAAAATTAAAACTGTACAAGATGAGCTTAGCTGAATTAACAGAAGTATCTCCTAAGCATAGAGATGCGCGTGAGTCAGCGATTCGTACCGCAAGAATCTTGTATGAGGATCAACAAATGAAGGAGTATGTATTAGCCAAACGGAAGCTGCCAATTAAGGATTTAGTTAAAAAAGTAGATGTCAGTAAAAAGACGTTAGAACGTAATAGAAAATACATTCTAGCTATATTTATTGTACTTACGGAGGACTATCTATACCTTAAAGATTATTTGAAGGGGGTGGGTCAGTGAAAAAAGGGATCATCATGGAACAGCATCGCAAGTATATGATTGTATTAACAGAAGAAGGGGCTTTCTATAAAGCAGTACCGGTAAAAAATGCTGAATTAGGTACCGAAGTGTCATTTAAACCAATGAAGGCGAAAAAGGGATTACTGTTCTCTTTTGGTGGGAATAAAATGAATGCTTCGCTTCGTTTGCTTGCTCTAGTAAGTGTCATGCTTTTATTTGTGCTACCTTTTTATTTTGTTATGGAGAAGAGTAAAACATATGCTTATGTAAGTATTGATATTAACCCTAGTATAGAGCTAGAGGTAACTGAAAATATGCTGGTTCAATCAATAAGACCAGTTAATGATGATGCTGAACTAATATTAGATAAATTAACTAATTATGAAAATAAAAACCTCGATGAAGTTATACATATGATTATGGATAAAAGTGAGGAAACAGGTTTAATAAATAATCAAAAGAATATGTTGGTAGGTGTAAGCCTAAAGGATCCAGATACATCTATTTTGGACAGTTTAGACGGCTATTTCCCTGAAGGTGATTCCGATTGGAAAATTGCAACCTTTTTCGTACCAGAAAAAATTAGAGAAGAAGCGGAGAAAACCAATAAATCCATGAATGAAATAATGGCTCAAGCTATCCAAGATAAAGATGAAGTGGTCGATACGTCTAATTCAGAAAAAATGATGAATGATCAAGATAAAGCTATAATTAATTCATTTTATAATTCAAAGGAAAACGATCATTCAGAGTCCACTACTGAAGATTCAGGGGAAACGAATTCATCTAAAAGTAACAACACTTCTAAGGAACAGGCACCAATAACACCTGATATTAGTAAACAGAGAGCTGTCCCTGAACAACACGAAAAAAAGAAAACATCTGTTGAGAAAAATAATGCTAATCATAACAAAGACAAAAAAAGAATGAAGTACGAAAAAAAAGATAAGAAGGATCCAAAAAAACATAACCAGAATAAACAAAAAAACAAGTCCAAACAACGAAAAAATAACAATGATCCTAGGGATAAGCATCAGAATAATCACCGTAATTGGGATGATGATGAATGGCATCATCACCGGGATAAGGATGAAGATGAAAACGACTACAAAGAAGAGGATTATGAAGAAAGGGGTAGAAGTGGTCAGCATTATCATAAAAATGAAAAACATCAAGATAGAGAAGAGCGTTATGGTGACGATTAAATAGGAGCATTTGGTTCGAAAAATAAAAAAAGAGAGCTGTCACATATCATGCACGTATGAGATACATGAAATATTTGACAGCTCTTTTTATGCGCGCTTAATATAGTAATCACTTTGAAACAAAATTATAGTTCCATGGCAATGGATGGCTCATGCTTCATGGCATGGTCTAAATAATAAAGCAGGTTATCATGGGAATTCATAATTTTACGTTCGTCTATTGAATAATGGTAAGCATGTAGAAATCGCTGAATTTTTTTTGAAAGTAAATCATCCTTTGTACGTACCATGAGTACGAGTAAATCATCCCATTGTCCCCAAAGTGTGTAGTACAACGCTTTATCGTAATCAGGAATGTCCATTTTACCCCTCCTTAAATTGTAAGGGTTAGTCATAGTGTCCCCGCATAATATATATATTGTCTGAAACAAAAATGGTGTGTCTGCCAGATAAAGGTAGTAAAAAAAAGTATAATAAATCTTCGTCGATTCATACTAAGAACAAAACAAAGGAGGGTATTTAAATGAAATCAAAGTTTTTCACTCTTTTTGCAGTACTTAGTATTGTGTTGATGGGTTGTGCAAATACGGATGATAATAATAATCAAGATGCAGCTGAGGATAATGTAGAGCAGACTAGATATAATAATGCTGGTGATGGCATGGCTGGTGAACGTGATTATGAGATGAGAAGAACCTCAGAACGTGATCAAGAAACGAATAACAATGACCGTTATGATATCTCAAAAGAGGCTGCTGATAAAATAACAGATGAAATTGCCGAAATTGATCGCGCATATGTCGTAACGACGGATAATAATGCTTATGTAGCTGCAGGACTAGATGCTAATGATAACCCAAATATGGAAAATACCAACACAAATAATAATGAAGATAATGGCAATGAAGTTACGGATGAAGTAAAGTCCAAAATCAAGAAAATTGTACAATCGGTTGACGGAGATATTGACAATGTATATGTCTCTACGAATCCTGATTTTCTTAACCTAACACAAAATTATGCAGATGATGTTGATAATGGTGAACCAATAGAAGGGTTCTTTGACCAATTTGGAAACATGATTGAAAGGTTATTTCCAGAAAATCAATAATTCATTAAACGAGTGATTCTTTAAGGAGTCACTCGTTTTTCTTTTAAAAATATGTCACATCATGTATACTATTACATATATTCATACTATACATAGTGTTTTACTATGAATTATTCCTCGGTTGGAGTTGAATATAAATGGGAAGAGAGTTCTTATCGATATTTGATGATTGGGCAAACACCTATGATTTAAGCGTAGCTGGTGTAGATCAGCAATATGCTGCAGTTTTTTCCAATTACGATAAAATTTTAGATGAAGTTGTTGAACATTCAGAAGGGAATGTTCTTGAATTTGGAGTTGGAACTGGTAATTTATCCAAAAAGCTAATAGAGGCAGGACATTCATTTATTGGGGTGGAACCATCCTTGGCAATGCGAGAAATTGCAAAAGAAAAACTTGGAGATGTAGAAATTCTTGATGGGGATTTTCTAAGTTTTCCAGCCATTTCTGAAAGTATAAATACGATTGTCAGTACTTACGCCTTTCATCATCTAACAGACAAGGAAAAGGAAGTAGCAATTTCTAACTTTTCACAAATGCTACCGAAGGATGGGAGGATTGTATTTGGGGACACGATATTTCAATCTGATCAAGCGAAGGAACAGATGATTGAGCAAGCAAAACGACAAGGGTATCTGGACTTAGCAGATGACTTACAACGTGAGTATTACCCGACGATAACAGTTTTAAAAAATATATTCACCCTGTATAATTTTAATATAGCCTTTCATCAAATGAATGATTTCGTTTGGTTACTCTTAGCAAAAAAGAATTAAAGGAGCGGGTATCATGACTAAAAAAATGAATGTAGAAAGCTTTAATTTAGATCATACAAAAGTAAAAGCACCCTATGTGCGATTAGTAGGAGTGACAGAAGGCGCAAATGGGGATAAAGTGTATAAATACGATATTCGATTTAAACAACCTAACAAAGCACATATGGAAATGGATGGTTTACACTCCATTGAACACTTAATGGCAGAAAATATACGAAACCATATGGATAATGTTCTTGATATCGGTCCGATGGGCTGTCAAACTGGATTTTATTTAGCAATTATGAACCACGATAATTACGATGAGGTGTTAGACACCATTGAGAAAACATTGCAAGATGTCTTAAAAGCTGATGAAGTACCGGCATGTAATGAAGTACAATGTGGGTGGGCGGCGAATCACAGCTTAGAGGGCGCAAAAGAAATTGCTAAGGAGATGTTAGAACATCGAGATGAGTGGCATCAAGTTTTTTAAAGGCAGGAGAGATGATGGCAGTTTATCGTTCAATTCAAGGCTTAATTGGCAATACGCCGTTACTTGAAATTACGCAGTTCTCACTACCAAGTGGGGTCCGTTTATTTGCAAAGTTAGAATTTTTTAATCCAGGTGGAAGTGTAAAGGATCGATTAGGACAGATATTAATTAAAGAGGCCTTGAACAAAAGGCTTCTGAATCCAGGTGATACCATTATTGAACCTACTGCGGGTAATACAGGAATTGGATTAGCGATTGCTGCTATATCACATGGTTTTTCAGTAATATTATGTGTTCCAGAACACTTTAGCCAAGAAAAGCAGACGATTATGCAAGCCCTCGGTGCAACAGTTATTACTACTCCTAGGGAGCTAGGCATGAAAGGTGCTATTGCTAAATCACGAGCGTTGTTGAAGGAAATACCGAATAGTTTTTCACCACAGCAATTTTCTAATCCTGCTAACCCGATCACTTATTATCAAACTTTAGCACCGGAAATCTGGAATGATTTAGATGGTAATATGGATACATTTATCGCTGGAGCAGGTTCAGCGGGAACGTTTATTGGCTCTTCAAAATATTTTAAAGAGAAGAATCCAAATGTAAGAGCAGTAATTGTTGAACCAGAAGGATCGATAATTGCTGGGGGGAAGCCTGGATCTCATCGAACGGAGGGAATTGGTATGGAATTCTTTCCAAATTATATGGATAAAACGTTAATTGACGAAATATATACCGTATCAGATGATCATGCCTTTGAATATGTAGCAAAATTAGCTAAAAAGGAGGGATTACTCGTGGGGAGTTCATCTGGATCTGTAATGTTTGCAGCAATTCAGGAGGCACAACGGGCGACACCAGGTTCTACCATCGTAACCGTATTTCCAGATGGAAGTGACCGTTATTTAAGTAAAGGAATTTATACTTCATCATAATGATGTATTTACCTCATACAGAAGCTTGGGGAATGATTGAATAGAGTAAAGGAGAATAGCGATGCGAAAAAAGACAAAAATGATTCATGGGGGGATCACTGGTGATGAACGAACTGGAGCGGTGTCCGTTCCAATTTATCAGGTGAGTACCTATCAGCAGGATGAGATTGGGAAGCATCGAGGTTACGAATATTCTCGCACAGGAAATCCCACTAGACATGCGTTAGAGACCGTAATTGCTGACTTAGAGAATGGTGTGTCTGGATTTGCTTTTGGCTCAGGAATGGCTGCAATAACCTCAGTAATGATGCTGTTTCAAGCGGAAGACCACATATTAATGACGGATGATGTGTATGGTGGTTCATATCGAGTGATGACAAATGTGTTGAATCGATTCCATTTAGAGCATACATTTATTGATACGAGCGATCCAGAGCTAGTAGAGGCTGCTATTCAGGATAATACAAAGGCATTGTATATTGAAACACCGACGAATCCATTATTAAAAGTGTCCGACCTTAAGAAAATGGCTGAAATAGCTTCTAAATACAATCTTTTATTAATTGTTGATAATACCTTTGCTACACCTTATTGGCAATTACCTTTAGATCTTGGTGCAGATATTGTAATTCATAGTGCTACGAAATATATAGGGGGACATAGTGATGTTGTCGCAGGATTGGTCGTTGTAAATTCCGATGAATTAGCAAAGCGAACGCATTACATCCAAAATTCAGTTGGTGCTGTTTTAGGACCTCAGGATTCCTGGTTACTGTTACGAGGTATCAAAACAATGGCGCTACGTATGGAAGCGATTGAAGCAAATACAAATAAACTTGCTGCTTATTTGCAAGGCCACTCTCAAGTAGTAGCTATCTACTATCCGGGTTTGCCGAATCACCCAGGTCATGCAATTGCTAAAAAACAAGCGAGTGGTTTTGGTGGTATGATATCCTTTGATGTAGGAAGTAGGGAAAAGGCTGAGCAAGTGATTGAACGAATTAAGTTCTTTACATTAGCTGAAAGCCTTGGTGCGGTGGAAAGCTTAGTTTCTGTTCCAGCCCAAATGACACATGCCTCGATTCCTAGAGAGCGAAGACTTGAGTTGGGAATATCAGATGGTTTAATTCGTCTTTCTGTAGGGATTGAAGACGCTAATGACTTATTGGAAGATATAGAGCAAGCATTACAATAGAACATAGGGATGCCGTTCATTCTTGGACAGCGTCCTTTTTTGTAGTCTAGTAAATTACACTAGCGTTGCATTAAATTATGAAACTAAAGTCAAGCAATAATTAATTTCAAATAAATGTAATTAAAGGGAATTTATAGTCTTCAAATATATAAAAAAATCCTTATAATTAGATGACAGAAGGTTCAAAGTCCTGTCCATACCCTAATTATAAGGAGTTCTCATGGACAAGAATAACACAAAATCAGTTTTTAAGGAATATATTCAACCAACAGAAATGAAAGTCATTTCTAAAATTATTGATCAGTTGAAGATTGATAAGTATGTTAAAAAACTAGATAGCCTCACCTTCACCAAATTATTTATTTATGCTCAATTGAAACAGTTATCAAGTCTTAAAGAGATTAGTTTCAAGGTACGGCACAAGAAAAAATTACAAAAAGAACTTGGGCTAAAAAGTATTAGTAAATCTCAACTTTCTCGAAAACTTTCTGATCTTCCTCCGGAGATCTTCCAGGCGATTCTGCGTCATTTAATCCAACAGATCCATCAGGAAATTGGGGAAGAAAAGGGAAGTGAATTACTTGAGAAAATCCATCTCATTGATTCAACGACCATTTCTTTTTGCCTTAGCCAGTATCGGTGGG
>NZ_BAAACY010000120.1:0-57794 GCF_039521925.1 Virgibacillus salarius
CAATGCTCCGACTAATTACTTCGCTTTCGGCGGGCACGGCCTCAACTAACTTTGCAAAGAAGAACACGTTTGCAAAGTGGATTTTCGGCTCGCGCTAATCCCGCAGGAGTCTACGTAATTCGTCTCCGCTATGCGAA
This sequence comes from Virgibacillus salarius, assembly GCF_039521925.1. Classification (NCBI taxonomy): domain Bacteria; kingdom Bacillati; phylum Bacillota; class Bacilli; order Caryophanales; family Bacillaceae; genus Virgibacillus; species Virgibacillus salarius. Next base: position 138 of record NZ_BAAACY010000120.1, read on the forward strand.
GGTGCAACAATTCTTGCTCATAAGTAATAGATTGACTTTTTTTACAATGGGTAAAGTGAAAATCGCTATCCGTGCGTATAAAAGCAGCTGTGTTACTTCATGCTAGCGTTGTAGAGCCTGATAATAGCGAAGGGTGGCCACTTCAACTCCTGTGGGAAATGTTTGACCTGAAGATCCACTTTTTTGAGCGGGTTTTGCTAAAAAAGTTAGCTGAAGGACAAACCCCACGGAAAGGGAAGTGGGCAGCCGGAGTGGTGGTCAAGCAGTAGCTATTATTCCATAATAGCTACTAGGGGGAGCGTAAATCGGAGCATGTTTTGATAAGGACTGAGCGAATTTTGCTCCGTTTTTCTTACAGAAAACAGACGCTAGTATTGGGAAATGGTAAAATAGTTACTAGTAGATTAGGGATTTAGGAGTGATGTTGTTGGCAACGATTAAGGATATAGCACAAAAAGCTGGTGTGTCACCGGCGACTGTTTCACGTGTACTTAATTATGATGCAAGCTTATCGGTGGCAGATGAAACAAAGAAAAAAATTTTTGAAGCAGCTGAAGAACTGTCTTACCGAAAGAAAACATCAAAAAAGTACCATGGTACGAATATAGCTATTGTACATTGGTATACAGAAAAAGAAGAGCTGAGTGATCTGTATTATCTATCAATTCGCCTTGGTATTGAAGAACGATGCAAAGCGTTGAATATAAATTCTCAAGTATATTTTTTTAATAGTATAGATGAAATTTCTAGTGAAGGCATTGATGGAATAATTGCCGTAGGTAAATTTAGTAATGGACAGGTTAAGGAATTAACCGCTATTAACCCACATGTGGTATTTGTTGATTATAGCCCAGATGAAGATAAATATGATGCGATTGTCATTGATTTTGAAAAGGCGACAAGAACGGTTATTGACTATTTTATTCAAACAAATCATCAGTCGATTGGGTTTATTGGTGGTAGGGAGTTGTTAAAAGGAGAGGTTGAAGAGCTTATTGACCTGCGAGAAAAAACCTTCGAATCATATATGAAAGAAAAAGCATTATATAATGAGCGGTTTATGTATGTAGGATCGTTTTCGGTGGACGATGGTTATCAGCTAATGAAACAAGCAATCGAAGAATTAGGTGATGATTTGCCAACTGCATTTTTTACGAGTAGTGATGTCATGGCAATTGGCAGCTTACGTGCGCTTCATGAAGCCAACCTTCCCGTTCCTGATCGAGTTAGTGTAATTGGTTTGAATGATATGTCTGTATCTAAGTATGTGTATCCTTCTTTGAGCACGATTAAAGTATATACAGAAATTATGGGAGAAACAGCTGTGGATACGTTGGTTGAGCGATTGGCAGGAAGGAAAATAGCAAAGAAAATATTTATTGCAACAAAGCTTGTTATTCGTAAAAGTGTGCGATCTTAGACATAATTGAAGCACTAAGTTAATAATAATTGAAATTAAAGCCTTTACATTTTTGTAAGGATTTTATATACTAAAGGCAACTGGTAATAACCACTTTAAGTAAGGGAGGTGGAAGTCCGAATTGGATAAAAGTAGTAAGGTACCTTTGTATTTACAATTAATGGAAGAATTAATTAAGAAGATAGACAATCAAGTATATCAAGAACATGAAAAGCTACCTTCTGAGCGCGAATTATGTGATATGTATGATTTGAGTAGGATAACCGTCAGGCAGGCGCTACAGGAATTGGAGAGGGAAGGCTATATTTATAAGCTTCATGGAAAAGGTACCTTCGTTTCTGCAACATCTTATAACCAAGATTTAGTAAAGCTCTATAGCTTTACAGAAGAAATGCAAAAGATGGGTAAGGTTCCCATGACACAAGTATTGTCCTTTGAAGAAATTGCGGTGGAAGAAAGACTAGCAACAAAAATGGATATCAAACCGTACGATGAAGTTTTTCAAATTATTCGATTACGACTTGCCGATAATGAGCCATTAATGTATGAAACATCCTATTTGCCAAAGAAACGATTTCCTAATCTAACAAAAGCACAGTTAATAGAAAGACCAATGTATGATGTGTTTTACCAAGAATATCAAGTAGTAGTAACGAAAGCACTTGAGCGCTTCTCTGCTGCTAGCCTTCGAGAGACAGAGGCACGTTATTTAGGAATACCCTCTCAGCAGCCAGCAATGCTAATCAAACGATTTGCCTATCATCAGGATCAGTTAATTGAATATACTGTTAGTGTGGCTAGAGGAGATAAGTTTGATTATACGGTAGAATTGACTTAGATTGTACTCTATTAAGTATTAAATGAAATCTTAATAGAGTATTCTAATAGAACAACTGGTTATGACAACATAACCACAAGTAGATTTGGAGGATATTAGATGTTTAATTTAACAGAGCATGAACTGCAGAATAAGATGGCAGGTTTTACCGCGCAGGAAATCAACCAGCAGCCTGAAGTTTGGAAAGAGACAGTTACAACACTTTTTGAAAATAAAGAATCAATGAGAGGTTTTATTGAATCTATTTTTTCAAAGCATGATCATGTAAGAGTACTATTAACAGGGGCTGGTACCTCAGCCTTTGCAGGGGATATCCTTGTTCCAGAGCTACAAAAGCAGTATCAAGGGAATGTACAATTTGAAGCAATTGCCACAACGGATATTGTCTCTAATCCTTCTCATTATCTGTTCAAGGATATTCCAACGATCTTGGTGTCATTTGCAAGATCAGGAAATAGCCCAGAAAGTGTAGCAGCCGTACAATTAGCAGGATCGATTATTAGTGACTTTTATCAGGTAGTTATTACCTGTAATCCGCATGGCGAATTGGCAAAAAGCACGGAACAAGATGCGAATAGCTTAACAATCCTTACACCAGAACAAGCTCATGATCAAGGATTTGCTATGACTAGTAGTTTCACAAGTATGATGCTAGCTTGCTATGGATTATTTACGGTGTATCCGTTTACTGGTGATAATGTTTCTAAAGTAATTGCTAATGGTGGGAAACTAGTCAACCAACTTACGCCTATTGTCGAGGACATTTTACAATTCGATATAAAACGTATCGTTTATTTAGGATCTGGATTGCTCAGTCAATTATCTCATGAAGCAGCACTTAAAATGCTAGAACTAACGGCAGGTAAGGTGGTTGCTGTACATGAATCGTCATTAGGTTTTCGCCATGGTCCAAAATCAATTTTAAATGACGACACCATTGTTGTCCTTTTCATGTCACAGAATCCACATACGAGAAGATATGACCTAGATATGCTAAAAGAATTGTCCGGAGAAGATTCTAAAATGAAAATTGTCGCTGTTACAGAAAAAACAGATTCCGAGATAGAGGGATATGCTGACTGGGTGATTCCGGTAAATAGTGATAGTGAACAACTTACGAATGATTTTTATTTAGGTCTACTCTATATTATGTTTGCTCAAGTACTTGCTCTGAAAATGTCTATTAAGCTTGGTATTACTCCAGATAATCCGAGTCCTGATGGAAGAGTAAATCGAGTCGTGCAAGGAGTAACCATATACGAATACAACCATGCGTAACATAGGAGCCTAATTAGGTTCCTAAATAACAAATTTGATAGCACTTACATGAAGTGATTTATATAAATGAAGGGATGAATAATATGACAACACCGAACATTTTATTAACACGTATTGATAATCGCCTAATCCATGGCCAAGTAGGGGTCACATGGGTAAATCACTTAGGAGCCAATCTTGTCGTAGTTGCAAATGACAAGGTTTCAGAGGATGAGGTACAGCAAAGCTTAATGGATATGGTGCTTCCTGATGTCATTCAAGCGCGTTATTTTTCTTTGAAAAAAACGATCGATGTGATTCATAAGGCTTCTCCAAAACAAAAGATTTTTCTAGTCGTAAAAGATGTTCAAGACGCACTTGCCTTAAAGGAAGGTGGCGTTCCAATTGATCATATTAATGTCGGAAATATGCATTATGAGGAAGGAAAAAAACAAATTTCATCAACTGTTTCGGTAGATGACGAAGACATTCAAGCTTTTAAGAAACTCGATAAATTAGGAGTAAACCTTGATCTACGTGGCGTACCAAATGAAAAAGGACAAAATATTCTTGAGTTAATTTAAACGTAGATGGCAACACATTATTTGTGTAGGAGGAGGAATTGAGTATGTTAATGGAAGCTATACTAATTGCCTTATGGGCCGGAATCATCGGGATAGATTTATATAATGGATTAACACATATTCACCGTCCAGTTGTTACCGGTCTTGTTGTAGGTTTGATTTTAGGAGATGTAACTACTGGTTTAATCGTTGGAGGTACACTCGAGTTAATTTGGATGGGGATGGTACCACTTGCAGGTGCCCAACCTCCTAACGTTGTAATTGGTGGTGTTATTGGAACTGCTTTTGGCGTCATAGCAGGGCAAGATCCAAAGGTTGCGGTAGGAGTTGCTATACCTTTTGCCGTTGCTGTACAGGGATTAATTACACTATTCTTCACGGTTTTTGCTCCGGTCATGCATAAGGCTGACCAATATGCATTAGAAGCAAATGCTAAAGGAATAGAACGGATCAACTATATGGGACTAGGGATTCTATTTGTTTTTAATGCAGTAATTGCCTTTCTTCCCATCTATTTTGGAGCTGAACGAGCGGCTGCGTTTGTTGAAACAGTCCCGCAGTGGATTATTGATGGTTTATCTGTTGCGGGGGGGATTATGCCTGCAATTGGCTTTGCCATGCTACTTCGTATCATGATAAAAGTGGAGTATATTATGTTCTTCATTGTAGGCTTTATTTTAGCCGCATATCTAGAGCTTCCGATCTTAGCCATTGCATTAATTGGTTTAGCAATAGCTCTGTATGATTTCTATCAAAATAAGAACAAGCAAGGTCCTACACCGAAAGAGGAGGAGATAGCTGATGGTATCTAATAGTTATCAATATGAAGATACGGCTTCCGCACAGGACTTACAACCGAAGCAACTTCGACATCTAGCTTGGCGGTCATTGCTTTTACAGGCATCGTTTAATTATGAACGGATGCAGGCAGCTGGGTGGCTGTATTCCATATTGCCTGGATTAAAAGTGATTCATAAGAATAAAAAAGATCTAAGTAAATCGATGAAGGATCATATGGAATTCTTCAATACGCATCCTTTTCTAGTTACATTTATTATGGGTGTCATTCTAGCAATGGAGCAAAAGAAGGAAGATAGAGATGCAATTCGTGGTATTAAAGTAGCTACAATGGGACCTTTAGGTGGAATAGGCGATGCCTTGTTTTATCTAACCCTATTACCAATCACTGCTAGTATTGGAGCTTCATTAGCAGTAAACGGGAATATTCTTGGTCCATTTGTATTTTTGATCATGTTCAATGTTATTCACTTCGGAGTCCGTTTTGGGTTAATGAGTTATGGATATAAAACTGGAGTGAAGGCAATCAGTAAGTTGAAAGAAGGCACAAAGCATGTATCCCGTGCCGCATCTATTGTGGGGTTAACAGTAGTTGGCGGGCTAATAGCCACTTATGTTTCTTTCAAAATTGATTATACGTGGACACAGGGTGAATCAGAATTAAATGTACAAACAGATATTTTAGATCAAATCATGCCAGCAATGCTTCCTTTAGCCTATACCTTACTTGTATATTGGCTACTAAAAAAAGGTCGTTCACCAATTGTGTTAATTGGCCTTACTGTATTCGTTGGTCTTGTAGGTTCATTCTTTGGAATTATGTAAAGTAAATTATATTTTATCCCACATATAACTGCAGTAAGCCCCCACTATGGGTAGACGTGGGATCGACTGCCAGTAAATGTCCGATTGGTTCAAAGACCTTTAGGTCATACCCTTGTGGTACGAACAATCCGTTGGGGGAAATAAAACCCCAAAGGTTTGAAGTTCACCTTATCCTAGTTTTATATCGAGAAAGGATGTTTGAGATGATTGGAATTGTCGTTACAGGCCATGGATCATTCCCAAATGGGATTTATGAATCTGTTCGGCTAATCGCAGGAGATGTAGAAAAATTAGAGGTCGTTCCCTTTGAAGAGGATCAAGATAAATTAGAAGAAGCACTCCTTAAAGCGATTGAAGTAGTTGATGAAGGGGAAGGCGTAGTCTGCTTTGCTGATTTAGCAGGGGGTACACCTTTTAATGTAAGCTCGCGAATCGCATCAACTAGAGATCAAGTGCATGTAATTGGTGGAACGAATTCACCAATGCTATTAAGTGGCTTGTTTCAAAGGCAGCAACCGATAGATAGCTTTGTTACTAGTATCATTTCAGAGGGAAAGGAAAGCATTAAAGCCTTTGAAGTAAAGAAGAAGAGAGCTGTCAATGAATCGGATGGTATTTAAAATAAGATGCTGCAGTAATGGGTAGCGGTAGTAGACAAAATTAATTCACGAACAGTATTACTCATTAGATAAGGGAAGTGTACAGGATGCACTATTTTATAAAAGCAGATCGGTTTATATTGGAAAATCATATAGCAGAAGCTGGCTATCTTTCCGTCGAAAATGGACGATTTGGTCATCTGACCAAAACGGTACCTGATTCTGCTGAAGTAATTGACTGGAGTGGTTATATGATTGCTCCAGGTCTAGTGGATACGCATATTCATGGTATAAATGGCTACGACATCATGGATGGCACGAAGGAAGCAGTTCGCCATATTTCAGGAGCCTTGTTAACACTAGGTGTTACAAGATTCTTGCCAACAACGTTAACATCCTCACGCTCTGATCTTGACAAGGCCATTCAAGCTGTTACAGAAGCTGTGGAAGAAGGCTTGCCAGGAGCATTGTCCGAAGGAATTTATTTAGAAGGACCGTTTTTTACGGAAGCGTATAAAGGAGCACAGAATCCAAAGTACTTTCAAGATCCTGACATTGGATTATTTGAGAAATGGCAATCACTTGCTAAGGGAAACATTGTAAAAATTGCCCTTGCTCCGGAACGCGAGTATGCTATGGAATTTATTAAAACAATGGATGATAAAGGTGTCTTAGTAAGTATCGGGCACACAAATGCTAGTTATGGTTGCTGTCAAGAAGCGATAGCAGCTGGAGCGCAAAACTTTGTTCATTTATTTAATGGTATGTCGGGGCTTCATCACCGAAATCCTGGGGTTGCTGGTGCTGCATTAACAGATACCAATGTTTATGCTGAACTCATTTGTGATGGTTACCATGTTCACCCTGATGTAGCGACTCTTGCACTAAAGGTAAAAAATGAAAAGCTGATGCTGATTACGGATTGCATGCGAGCAGGAATGATGCCTGATGGACATTATCATTTGGGAGAGTTTCCTGTCGTTATGCAAAATGGTGTAGCTCGCACAGAAGAGGGGTCATTGGCTGGAAGCACGTTAAGATTAATTGACGGTGTTAAAAATCTTCATAACTGGTCCGATCAAGCATTATTTGATATATGGCATTTGGCTAGTTTAACCCCTGCCAAGAGTTTAGGGCGCGCAGAAGAGATAGGAAGTATACATCCGGGAAAGCTGGCCGATTATGTGGTTTTGGATGACGAGTTGTCGGTTCAAGCAACAGCAATTAATGGGAACATAAAATATCGAAAAATGACAACAGGAAATGAGGAGGAGTAATATGGGATACGTGCAAAATACAGAAGATATGCTAAGAAAAGCTAGAAGAGAAGGTTATGCGGTACCTGCTTTTAATATTCATAACCTAGAAACGATACAAACTGTAGTAGAAACGGCACAAGAATTAAAATCTCCAGTTATATTAGCTGCTACTCCAGGAACGATGAACTATGCAGGACGCGCTTATATTCAAGCAATTGCTGAAGTAGCAGCAAAGCAAAATGATATACCTATTGCCTTACATCTTGATCATCATGAAACCTATGAATCTATCGTTGAATCACTAGAGTTAGGGACAAAATCAGTTATGATTGATGGGTCACATCATACCTTTAAGGAAAATATTGCGATCTCGAAACAAGTTGTTGATACGGCACATGCCTATGGTGCTACAGTCGAGGCAGAACTAGGGAAATTAGTAGGGCAAGAGGATGATTTAGTTGTGGAAGCAAAGGATGCCGCTTATACCGATCCAGATACAGTAGCTGAATTTGTTGAAGAAACAGGTGTTGACTCATTGGCTGTAGCTATTGGTACGGGACATGGTTTATATGAGACAGAGCCTGATTTAGATTTTGAACGGTTAGAAAAGATTAAGAATTTAATTTCTATACCGATTGTTTTACATGGTGCTTCAGGGATTTCGAAGGAAGATGTTCAGAAATGTATTTCTTTAGGTTGTGCGAAAGTCAATATTTCAACTGAATTAAAAATTCCTTTCTCTACTGGATTACGAGCACACCTCATGGAACATCCAAATGAAACGGATCCAAGAAAATATATGGGTCCTGCCAAAGCTAGGATGAAGGAAGCAGTTAAAGAAAAAATAGCAATTTGTATGAGTGCAGGAAAGGCATAAAACTCACAATATATAGAAGCGGTATTTTCTGCATATACAATAAGTATGAGGAAAAGGAAGTGGAGAAGTGATATTAACCATTACCTTAAATCCATCCGTAGATATTCGATATAGCATCTCAAGCTTCCAGGAGAATGCCATTAATAGAGTGACAGATGTCTCTAAGACGGCAGGAGGAAAAGGTTTGAATGTAACTCGAGTGTTACATCAACTTGAGGAGAATGTAGCAGCTTCAGGCTTTCTAGGTGGAAGCTTAGGTAGCTTTATTAGTACTGAATTACAAAAATATGGTATTGACAATTATTTTACGCCTATTAAGGGAGAAACGCGTAATTGTATTGCTATCATTCATAACGGTAAGCAAACGGAGATTTTAGAAAGTGGGCCAGAAATCAGTGAAAATGAAGCAGCATCTTTTCTAAGGGAGTTCGAAAAAAATGTTCTTCAGGCGGAAGTAGTTACTATTTCTGGAAGTCTCCCCACAGGGTTAGACAGAACCTATTATAATCAGATGCTAGAAATTGCCGAAAAAGCTGGAACTCCTGTTTTACTAGATACTAAGGGTGAACTACTTGCTGAAGCATTACAGCATGATGTGAAGCCATTTTTAATTAAACCAAACCAATACGAGCTTGGTGATTTAATCGGTTCGGAAATTCTTCACGTAGATGAAATGAAGCAAGCTCTACAGTTGCCATTATTTAACGATATATCTTGGGTGGTTATAACGTTAGGAGAGACTGGTGCAGTGGTAAAACACGAAAACAATTTTTACCACGTCACAACTCCAAAAATAAATGCAGTTAATCCAGTAGGATCTGGGGATTCTGTTATCGCTGGTTTTGCTGCCGGGTTGGAAAGGAAGCTTCAAGAAACCGAATTAATTCGATTTGGTATAACCATGGGTGTTTTAAATGCAATGGAAGAAAAGACAGGGTCAATCGATCTAACGAAAATGGACTGGTGTATCCAGCAAATAAAAATTGATGTTTTGTAGTGCTTTTTGCTGGAAGACAGCTTCTACCAGTAATTTTCAGAGGCAAACAGTAACAAAATAAAGCTCCTTCACCTCGTTTACTTTAGCTAGGTGAAGGAGCTTTACGTTCTAAAAAGCAGGATTTACACTGAAAAGTCTTATTAAGATGATAAGTAGTTGAAGTACATTTTGTGGATGTAGGCATATGATGATTATGGATATTATAATGTTTGAAAGGATTGAAATGTTATGTATTATATGCCTCAAGCTTATCCATATTTTCATTACAATAATGTAGGCACAGCTATGTACGATTCTAATAATCAGTCAAGAAATACAGAGGAAAATTATCAAAGCCTTTGTGAATCTATACTTGAAGAAGTAAAACGAGTGGCTTGTGTAACTACGTTATATCAGGAGTTAGCAAATGTAGCACCAAATGAGGAACATGCCGATAACATTCGACATGCCCTAGCAGGAAAGAAAGACCATTTGGCACATGTTACAAATCTTTATATTCAATTAACAGGGGCAGAGCCTGACTATCAGGTAAATGACATCACTTTTGAAAGTTATCAGCAAGGTTTACAGAGAGCTTATGAGTTAGAAGTCGAAGGATACCAGGCCTATCAGAAAGGCTATTTCCTTACACAGCAGGATCCACAAATACGAAATATCTTTTTGGCTGCGCTAAACGGAGATCAAGTCAATGTCTCTAATGTTGAGCAAATACAAAATGGGAATTTTCGACGGCCAATGGATTATGGAGGAGAGCCGTTTGTCATTGATATAGAGGAAGCTACGAAGCAAAACAACACCTTTCGTACCGCTATTTGGACGGGGGACCATTTACAAGTAACGCTTATGAGTATTGATGTTGGAGAATCTATTGGCTTAGAAGTTCACCCATCGACAGATCAATTTTTGCGTATTGAAGAGGGAGAAGGATTTGTGCAAATGGGAGATCGTAAAGACCAACTTACTTTTGAAGCAAATGTAAATGATGACGATGCCATCATGGTTCCTGCTGGTAAATGGCATAATATAACCAATGTAGGAACCGATCCTTTAAAATTATACTCCATTTATGCACCACCTGAGCACCCTTTTGGAACTGTCCATAAAACAAAAGCGGAGGCAATGGCTGCTGAAAAGTACTAAAAATTTTGATCATAAAAGGATATCCACTCTAAAGGCGAATAATAAACTACGACAGCTTGTTGTTCGTCTTTTTTCCAGATTAAAACCCCGCCTCTTATTGGTTAATTAGGTATCATTCACTTAAAAAATGGCTCTATAAAATAATGAATAGGTTGATACATGTCAGAATGGTTATTTGGGTCATATTCACATACTACTATGCTCGAATATCAATAAGACTTGTTAAATGATCGAATTCATTTCTTTAAAAAGAAAAAATCCAAGCAATGACCTCAAGGTCTGCTTGGATTCATATATTACAAGAAAGGGGGAGTTACAAGGGTAGTATAGTAATTCCCAATTACATCCATTTCTAAACCACCATTCTTGAAAAAGGGCATTGTAATTATACACAGTGAGGGAGTTAGCTTCGTCTGATTTCTTAAAGCCTATTTCTGTATAGCTTTTCTAAGCTACACCCTGAACGATTATTGGCTATACGAAGAGAAATCTAGCGAATCATAAGCTTTTTTAATAATGTCAGCATATACCTTAGCCCCTTTTTTATTTGGATGGACTCCGTCAGAAGCAAAGTAATTATCATGTCCAGCGCTAGCACCATGCCAATCTACTAATGTAACATTTGCCTGTTTTGAGGCCGTATCTGCTAATGTCCTATTAACGACTTGTTCCCAAGGTCGAGAAATACGCGTATTAACTAATAGAACTTGACGGTCATCACCAATCATCTCAAGCACAGACAAAAGCTGATCCTTTGCAAAGGCTCCGTTAGTACCAAGTCCAATAATGACGATCTCTCCTAATTTGTCTTGGCCTTTCAGTTGCTTTACTACATTTTTTGCTTGCTTCATTTGTCGACCAATGGAAGCATCTATATGGATGGAAGGGAAATAAGATTCGAGAAAAGGCGATACATTAATTAGTATCGAATCACCAATTGCGGTAACCTCTTTCTTATCTGAATTCTCATTTGCTACAGCTTCCTTTTCCTCCTCATGAGTCTGCTCTTTTTTAGTAGCATTATGCTTCTCTTCTTTTGGCAGTTTCGTTTCATGTTTGTCCTTATTCTCAGTGTTAGCAGGTATATTTTCTTCTTTTTCTTGTTTGAGAGCTTGCTCTTTTTCTATTTTTTCCTTAGTTGCTTTTTCCGCTGATTCTCTGTTTTCATTTATATGCTTAGACTCACTGTATTCCGTTAATAAGCTATCTTCACTATAGGAAGCATTCGAGGTGGAAGCATTGGTGACTAATTGTAGCGAAGTAAGTAGGATTAAGACACTACCACCAATAACGGTCCATTTATTCAATGGAATACGTGAAGGAAGTCTTGTAAAAGAAAGCTGTTTCCAAAATTTAATGAATCCATCATGACGAATAGGCCCCTCGATAAATTTCCATGATAGTGCAGATAAGCCAAGAATAATTGCCAATTGAATCGTTACTCGAATGAAAGAAATACCATTTGTATTGATGGCTGGTGTTGTTAGCATAATAACTGGATAGTGCCATAAATAGATCGCATATGAGCGGATACCTACCCATCTTAGGAACGGTAAATTAAAAAGGTTGCCTATACTGTTTGCCGGGTGAACAAGTACGGCTATGAGCATGGCTGTTACAATGGATAAAATGACCATTCCACCATAATAAAGAAAGGGTTCATACTGATTTGTCGTCCAAAGCATAACTAGTAAAATACTAAGCATGATTGAACCAGCAATATTAAGTATATGCTTCAATTTCTGAGGTATCTTTCTAGCAAGCTGTCCGCTCGGCCATATGATTGCTAAAGCTGCACCGATTAACAGTGAGAAAGCTCTTGTGTCTGTTCCATAGTAGACTCTGCTAGGATCCAGACCTGGTTGATAAAGTAACATCATTAGAATTGCGGAAACACTTGCGGTAATAAGCATGATTTTTATTAGGGAAAGCTTGGTTATGTAGCGCAAGCCTAACAGCATTAGAATTGGCCATATAATATAAAATTGTTCCTCTACTGCAAGTGACCAGAAATGGGTCAGTAATGATGGTTCTCCAAGCGTTTCGAAATAGGATTGATCTTGAAAAATATACCACCAATTGCTGATATAAAACAATGCAGCGATGAAGTCTGATTTGAACGATGCGATAATAGTAGGTTTGAATAATAATACCCATATAAATGTTAGAATTAACATAGCTAACATTGCGGGAAGTAATCGTCTTGCTCTTTTGATCCAGAATTTTTTAAAGTTGATGCGCTTGTTTTGCTTCCATTCATCAGCAAGTAGATCCGTAATTAAATATCCAGATAAAACAAAGAATATACACACACCTAGAAAGCCACCAGCTGCCCAATCAAAGCCAAGATGATAAAAAATGACAGCTAATACTGCCAGTCCCCGTAACCCATCTAATTCTGATATGTACCTTCGTTTACCATTTCTCCTTTTATTCAAATTTATATCCCCCTTTGTGAAGAGGATGGTTATATAGAACGTATTTTTCTTTCTGTGTGTATAATGTATTCATCGCTGTAATATCCTTTCTGTCTTTCCAAAGCTGTCAATTTAATAAAACATAGGTTTGTTACCTGTTAATATAATATATTAATATTAATTTCTAATAGATTAAAGGCATATAAAAGCTATCATTAAATCATACATAAGGAATTGGAGAGAATCACTCCATTATAAATTCTCTCCTAAAAAACTACTTTTTCCAATAGATCTATATGCCTAATACGGTTATTTAAATATGAACAAATTGTAACTTATGGAATAGCGAATAAATTCCTATTTACATGTTATTTTATATACTGATTCCCAACTAGATCATTAGCTATAACCTCTGTTGGAATAACGAATTCGACAACTCCCATATACCCTGGTGCAACCGTATAATCGTTAAATGAAATCACTAATTTATGGTCTTCATTGATATAAAAGTTTTGGTTAGGATCTATCTTTTCAAACTTATCGACTACGTCTAAATCCTCAATCCCTGCATTATCTACCCAATAAATTTTATCTGGATCTTCTTTTATTTGCTGACGCATTTGTTCTTTTATTTCTTCGCTAATTGTATTTATATAATCATTGTTTTTAAATAGGATTGGTAGTGTCAACATAATTTGCCTTTGTTTATCAATCGTATCATATTTCAGCGTAGTGGCTGATGATGCTTGTATTTCTTCTGTGTATCGCCCAATCGAAAGTAGTAGATCATTATTCGTTTTTACTTCATAGCCGGATTCGATTAGAAAATGACCATCTTCATCTTGCTCTATTTTTTGTGTGAATTCATCATACAATTTTTGATTCTCATTCACATATTTTTGGTTTAAACTATTTTCAAGATCTTTGTTATCCAGATTGTTTACCTGTGGTGTCTTGAGATGAGCATGATAATTACCATTCTCTACTTGAATATCCTGAAACGTTACTACTTGAATAACCGATCCCAAAACGGGTATCTTCGTTAAACTTTGAGCTAGAGCTGGGCTTGTATTTACGCTAATTACAAATAAGCATAATGCAGCGGCTACTCCTATAAACCACTTTGCTCGGAAAGTAGATCTTTTCTTCCGTGTATGAAGTGCCTTATGGACAGTAGAATCTAATTCTTTAGGGATTGGGGTATTTTTATATTGTTTTTTTAATTCTTTTATTTTGTTATCCAATTGCGTCATCCTCCAATTATCATTAGCCGTATACATCTGGCTAGGTTAATTTCATTCCATTTTTTCTTTCAGCATTTCTAACGCTCGATATAATCTAGTTTTAATCGTGTTGTTGTTCTCATTTAAAATTTCAGCAACCTCATGTATTTTTAGGTCTTCAAAATATTTAAGTATGATAACTGTGCGATACTTTACAGGCAATTCCTCTAAAGATCTTTCTAAATCAATATTTTGATACGTATCATTTTTACCAGAGCTATAATAGTCTAGCGTATTTTCATCTACAAATGATGTACGTTTATGTTTCCGTAAAAAATCAAGTGAAGTATTTACAACGATGCGATAAAACCAGCTTTTAACAGATTGATTATCCTGAATGGAATGATGAGCCTTAATTGCTTTTTCAATGGATTCTTGAACAATATCCAAAGCATCTTCCGAGTTTTTAACATAACTATAGGCTAATCGGTAGAAATCCTCTTTTTTTTCTAAAATGAGTGAGATAAGCTTATCCTTCGATTTATTGCGCATGAGAAAAGAGCTCCTTTTGCATAAATACAACATGAATAGTAATATGTTGTAATAAAAAGACGTATGACTGAGTAAAAAAGTTTTGATTTTCTTTTAAAAAGTTATTCATGAGAATGATTCGATGAAAAGAAATCGTATTAAAATAATCTTATTCATTTATACTTCCCCATTTTAACTGCAAAAATATAGGGGGATCTCGAAGGTTGATTTTTTTATTTCAAACACGCAACCGTGGCTATTTCGCATATTGACAAATAGTTAGCAAAACAGTAATATTTTATTGTAATCGATTACATATAGAGGTGCGTGTGAAATCATGGTCACAATTCAGGAGGTAGCAAAAAGGGCAGGAGTTTCTGTCGCTACAGTTTCAAGGGTTATTAATAATCGAAGTAAGGTAAAAGAGAAGACACGAAATCGAGTTGAACAAGCAATAGATGAGTTGAACTACGAGCCAAGTGTTCTAGGACGAAATTTGCGAAATTCAGAAAGCAGGCTACTTCTTGTGTTAATCCCAAGTATTTCCAATCCTTTTTATACAGAAATTATTAATGGAATTGAAGATACTTCCATTAAAGAAGGGTATAATATTTTACTTTGTGAGACAGACTCGAATCCAAAACGAGAAGCTATTTATTTTAATTTAGTACGAAATCGGATGGCAGATGGAATTATTTTAATGGATCCAACTATCAATCGTAAAAATGTTTTGGAACTAGCAACGAACCATCCAATCGTACAATGCAGTGAGTTTGATAAAGAAGGGAATATCTCCTACGTTTCCATTGATAACGAGTTAGCTGCATATCAAGCTGTGAAGCATTTAATAAAGATTGGGAAAAAAAGAATAGCTTTCATTAATTCCGATGAAAAATTTTTGTATGCTCGTGAACGGCGTGCAGGCTATGAGAAAGCCTTTCGTGAGTTTAATATAGCTGTAGAAAAGAAAAGGATATATAATATTAACCAACTAAATTTTGAAAGTGGTCAGCAAGCGATGCGAACACTTCTCAATCAGGAAGAAAAACCAGATGCTGTCTTTGCTGTATCGGATGTACTAGCCATTGGAGCACTCAAAGAAATTCATGCCAATGGTTTGAAGGTTCCGGATGATATTGCCATTATTGGCTTTGATAAAATAAGTTTTTCCAATATGACACATCCAACGTTAACGACAGTATCGCAGCCAATGTATCGCATGGGGTGTATTTCAGCGTCCATGCTTATTAATAAGATTAAAGGTGAAGAAGTAGAAAGCATGCTATTAGAACATGAGTTAGTTATTCGTGAATCGACATAAGGAGGCTATGAACATTTATAATCTGTCTAATGCAAAGGCAATCGTTACGGGGGTAAGCCATGGAGAAGCAATAGGAGCAGCAATTTGTCGCCAGCTAGCGAAAGCGGGTAGTTCCATTTTCTTTACGCATTGGAAAGCAGTAGCAGACTGGCCAGAGAACTTTCAAGCAGAGTTGGCCGACATAGGGATAAATAGTGATCACATGTGTATTGATCTATCTATTCCAGATGCACCACAGAAAGTCTTGGACGTAGCTGTAAATAGCATAGGGGCACCAACGATTTTAGTAAATAATGCAGCTCATTCGGAACGAGATGGCTATGAAAAGCTTAATGCTAGTAGTTTAGATGTTCACTATTCAGTAAATATGCGTTCAACTATGATACTTTCTACTCTATTTGCACGTCTATTTAAAAAATCAACTCAAACCGCTGGGAGAATTATTAATTTGGTATCTGGTCAAGATCAAGCCCCAATGATCGAGGAATTAGCTTATGGAGCAACAAAAGGTGCTATTTCTACATTTACAGTGAGCCTTTCCGCAGAAGTAGCTCCACTAGGGATTACCGTCAATGCTGTTAATCCTGGACCTACAGATACAGGGTGGATGTCTGATGAGGACAAGCAGGAACTAGGCAGTCAATTTTTAATGGGGAGAATTGGTCAACCAACGGATGCAGCAAGACTAGTCACCTTTCTTGCAAGTAAAGAATCAGCATGGATCACTGGGCAGGTCATTCATTCTGAAGGAGCTTTCCTTAGAAAGTAAGGTGATTTATCCACATATAACTGGCAATAATATCCCCACCTTAAGCAATAAGTGAAACGAATAATGGTAAGTGTGGGTTCAACTGCCAGTAAATGTCTGATTAGTTCAAAGGCCTTTAGGTCATACCCTTGTGGTACTAACAATCAGCTTACTGATTGAAGTTTCACTTTTTCATATTCAAAAAATCGTTGACAACATTTTAATAAGGGTTATAATTAAACCATAATGTAATCGATTTCATTATTTGTAATATTCAATAAATGCACAAACGTGAAATTGATATAATTTTAAGGGGGACTAAAATTGAGGTTATCCAAGTATGTACTTAGTAGTTTGCTATTCATTGCTTTAACTTTTTTCTTAATTGCTTGTAGTGATTCAGCATCAGAAGATGAGAGTAAAAATGAAAACGATTCAGCAGATAATTCTGAAGATACAACAAAGGATGACGAACAAATTACTATTGTTTATGCACGTGGAGTCGATACATCACCTGCTACGAAAGCAGTTATTAAAGCTTTTGAAGAAAAGCATCCCAATATTAACGTGGAGGAGCGAGAGATGCCAGCAGATACAGGGCAGTCACATGATCAATATGTAACCGCTTTCAGTTCGCAAAGCTCCGAAATTGATGTGTTTAATGCAGATGTCATCTGGCCAGCTGAATTTGCCCAAGCCAATTATGCACTAGAATTGGATCGATTTATTAAAAAAGATGGTATAGATATGAATGCATATTTCCCAGGTACTGTAGCAGCTGGGAAATTTAACGGTAAACAATGGGCAATGCCACAATATACTGACGCTGGCGTATTCTACTACCGATCAGATATCGTAGATGAACCCCCGAAAACATGGGATGAATTAATAACAATAGCAAAGGAATTCCAGGGTGAAGAAGGTACGAAATTTGGGTATCTAATGCAATCCGCACAGTATGAAGGATTGATTACAAATGCTATCGAATATATTGCTTCATACGGTGGACAGATTGTTGATGAAGATAATAACGTCGTAGCTGATAGTCCAGAAACGGTGAAAGCATTAGAAAAAATGAAGGAAGTTGTCGGGTCTGAATTTGTTCCAGAAAATATTTTAAATTTTAAAGAAATAGAAACAGAAAATGCGTGGATACAGGGGAAATCAGTGTTTGCTAGAAATTGGCCCTATATGATGGCTTCTTCTAATGATGAAGAACGTTCTGAAATTGTAGATAATGTTGAAATGGCAATGCTTCCTGCAGGAGATGAAGGTAGTGCTGCTGCGTTAGGCGGATGGATGACCATGATCAACCGTTATTCCGAGCACCCAGAAGCAGCCTGGGAATTTGTAAAATTTATTTCTGGACCAGAGGGACAAAAGATTTCTGCAATAGAAGGTGGACGTGCACCAACATTGATTGATCTATATGATGATACAGAAGTGCAGGATGTCAGCTTGTTATTTGCTAATCCAGAATTTCGCGAAGTATTACAAACTGCTGTCCCTCGACCGGTATCACCAATATATCCAGAGATTTCAGATATCATGCAAATTGAAATTTCAAAAGTGTTAACTGGTGATCAATCTGCGCAAGATGCCGCAACAAATATGCAAACTAAAATGGAAGCTGCGATGAAGGAGTAATACAGTTAAAGAAACAAATAAGGCAAGGTGGGGAAATTATGCTCATCTTGCCTTTATCCCGCATATAACTAGCAGTAAATTTCCCACTTCAAGCAAGATTGAAACCAATATTGGTAAGTGAGGGATAAAAAAACTCCACGGATTGAAGTTTTACTTTATTAATAGAAACTTACAGGCTCTAGTATTTTGGTTTTCAATTAACTACTCTTGCAATAGGGAGGTAACCATGAGGAAGAAACGAAGTTTTCAATTAAATGAGAAGCAGCTTGGATATGCGATGGTAATACCTTCATTAATTCTTGTGTTTGTTGTTGTTCTTTGGCCAGTTGCTCAATCATTTTGGAATAGTTTATTTGATTATCGATTAAATGATCCGAATCGTTCAGAGCTTATGTTGAGTGCGACTATCGATCTAGAGAGATATGTAGATAATCATTTTTATATAAATAGTCAACTAGAGGAGTTGGCAACTGCTGCAGAAGATGAAGAAATAACCTCCACAATTACGAACATAAATAAAGAAATTAACAATTATCATTCCCAACTGCTAGAGGATGATAAGACGAAAGAAAAAGTAGGCAAAGTTGATGAATTAATTATGAACTTCCAACCAGTTACAGATTCTGAGCTGAAATATCAGAAGATAGATAATGACTTTGCTGAAACATATCGTGATGCATTAAAAGGTTATCAAGCTGAATTAGTGAAGATTGCCGAAGCTAGTGAAGCTAGTGCAGTGGCAGATAATTATCAGCAAGCTGCAGATCTACTAGGTGCAACTGCAAAAGCTATTTTAAAATCAAATTTTATTGGTTTTGATAACTATGCAAAATATATACAGGATGCACGTATGTGGAAATCAATTTGGAATACAACTTTTTTCACTGTAGTTACAGTCGCATTAGAACTGATACTTGGTATGTGCATTGCGTTACTAATCAATCGTGCGTTTAAAGGAAGAGGCATTATACGTGCATCGGTTTTAATACCTTGGGCAATTCCTACAGCAGTTGCCGCCATGATGTGGGGATTTTTATATGATGGACAATCAGGAATTGTTGCACATTACTTAGAAGTATTGAATATTATTCCAGATGCATCATGGTTACTATCTACTTCTTCTGGAGGAATGTTTTCTATTATATTAGCTGATGTTTGGAAAACAACTCCTTATATGGCATTACTGTTATTAGCAGGTCTACAGACAATTCCCAATTCGTTATATGAAGCATCAAATGTGGATGGAGCTAATAAATTTCAGCAGTTTTGGCGAATTACATTACCATTATTAAAGTCTTCGATACTTGTTGCTTTATTATTTAGAACACTTGATGCGTTTCGTGTATTTGATTTAATTTTTGTATTGACTGGTGGGGGTCCAGCAAATGCTACGGAATCGATCTCCGTATATGCATATAAAACGCTATTTGCCCAACAGAATTTTGGAGAGGGCTCCGTGCTTTCTGTAATCGTTTTCTTATTTGTAGCCCTAATCAGCTTTATTTATGTGAAACTAATCGGCTCTGATTTATTTGCTGGGCGTACAAAATGAGGAGGGAAGTCATGAAGAAACGTGGAAATATTGGATTTTACTTTTTCTTAATCGTATTTGTCTTGTTAGTTATGTTCCCTTTCATATGGGTATTTTTAACATCTATTAAACCAACAAATGAAATCTTTTCCTCATTTAAATGGTTTACTACTGATCCATCACTATCATCGTACGAGGCTGCATTGACGAATCGACCGTTATTACGCTATATGCTAAATAGTTTTGTGGTATCGATACTAACTACTTTATTATCCTTGGTATTTGCATCCTTTACCGCCTATGCAGTAACACGATTACCAATTAAAGGTAAGGGATTAATTTTAGGGCTTGTATTGGCGGCATCAATGTTTCCGCAAATAGCGATCATTTCACCAATGTTTAATTTGGTTACAGGTTTAGGATTACGTAATAGCTATCTAGGGCTAGTTATACCGTATATTACGATAAGCCTACCACTATCCATTTGGATTTTATCGACTTTTTTCCAGAAAATACCTTATGAGTTAGAAGAGTCAGCCAAGCTGGACGGTGCTAGCCCATTCCAGACGTTTCGAAAGATAATCTTTCCTTTAGCAGCTCCTGGTGTATTTACAACGGGTATTTTAGTTTTTATTGCTGCATGGAATGAATACTTATTTGCATTAACTATAAATAGTGATGATGTATGGCGTACAGTTCCAGTTGGGATATCCATGTACCAGAGTCAATTCTCTATTCCGTGGGGGGATATTTCAGCAGCTACTGTTATTGTTACCATACCAATTGTAATAATTGTGCTCCTTTTCCAAAGAAGAATCGTTTCCGGGTTAACATCTGGTTCGGTAAAAGAATAAACAGTGTAATGTCAATATAGAAACAATCATTTACTAGGCAATATACATGGAATTCGCTACTAAATATAAAGGGTGATCAATATGATGGAAAAACTACGTGTTGCAATAATCGGCTGTGGAGGAATTGCTTTTGGTAAGCACTTACCAAGTCTATCAAGAATTAGTGAGGTTGAATTAATAGCATTTTGCGATTCAAAAAAGGAAAAAGCCCAGAAGGCGGCCGATCAGTATGGCGTTGCTAATGCCATGATATATGAGCATTATAAGGAGCTTTTAGCTAACGAATCTATCGACGTCGTTCATGTGTGTACACCGAATATCTCTCATGCAGAAATTACGATAGCTGCTTTAAATGCTGGGAAGCATGTCATGTGTGAAAAACCAATGGCAAAGTCAACGGAGGAAGCAAAAGCAATGTTGGCTGCTGCAGAGAAGTCAAATAAAAAACTTACGATTGGCTATAACAATCGTTTTCGTCAGGATAGTCAGTATTTGCGACAGGTTTGTCAGCGTGGCGATTTAGGGAACATCTATTTTGCAAAAGCACATGCAATTCGCAGGCGTGCTGTTCCAACCTGGGGCGTGTTTTTAGATGGTGAAAAGCAGGGTGGTGGACCATTAATTGATATTGGTACACATGCATTGGATTTAACCCTTTGGATGATGGACAATTATGAACCTAAAGCTGTAATGGGAGCAACACATCATCAGTTAGGTAAGAAAGAAAATGCAGCTAATCCTTGGGGGGCATGGGATCCAAAAGACTTTACAGTTGAGGATTCAGCGTTTGGATTTATTACGATGAAGAATGGAGCTACAATCATTCTGGAATCTAGCTGGGCACTAAATTCATTAGACGTTGATGAAGCCAAATGTTCATTAAGTGGAACGGATGGTGGTGCAGACATGAAGGATGGATTACGTATTAATGGAGAAGAATTTGGTAAGTTGTATACAACAAATGTAGATTTAGATGCTGGAGGTGTCGCTTTCTATGATGGAGAAACAGAAAGTGCAGCTGATTTAGAAGCACGCCTTTGGATTGATGCAATTATGCAGGATAACGAACCGATTGTAAAACCGAAGGAAGCTTTAGTGGTAACCCAAATACTAGAAGCAATCTATCAATCTGCCAAAACTGGTAAGGCTGTATATTTTGATTAATAGTGAAGGAGGTAGATGACAATCATCCAAATAGCATTATTGAGTAGATGGCATGTTCACGCGGACGACTACGCGCGTGAAGCAAAGGATAATAAAGCATTAAATATTCAAATGGTCTGGGATGAAGATACAGCAAGAGGTGAGCAATGGGCAAGGGAGTTAGGTGTACCATTCGAAGCGGATTTGGATTGTGTCTGTGCAAATCCATCCATTGATGCTGTTATCGTAACGACACCGACTCATAGACATAAAGAAATACTTATAAAGGCAGCTAAGCATAAAAAGCATATATTTACTGAAAAAGTACTAGCATTAACGGTAAAAGACTGTGAAGCAATTCTAGAAGCTGTCAAAGAGCAAGGCGTTGAAGTGATGCTTTCACTTCCTAGACTTGTAGAAAAAGAGTTTTTGTATGCTGAGAAAGCGCTTGAGCAAGGCTGGCTTGGGAAGCTATCAATGATTCGCTGTCGTCTTGCACATAATGGTGGTGTTATTTATGAAGGAGAAGATCGTGGCTGGCTCCCAGAACGATTTTTCAGAAAGGAACAGACAGGTGGAGGGGCTTTAATAGATCTCGGAGCACATCCCATTTATTTAATGAATCGTTTAGCAGGAAAGGCAGAAGCTCTTTATGCACGTTTACAACAGCAGGAGAGTGATCAAGTGGATGATACAGCTGTCGTCACGGTCGAGTATACGTCTGGAGCATTGGGAGTTATTGAAACGAGTTTTCTTTCACATGGCAGCCCATTTCAATTGGAATTATATGGTACAGAGGGAACTTTACTGGCAGAAGAGGGAGAAGTGAAAATAAAAAGCATGCATGTAAATGAAAATAATTGGACGTTAATGGATGAGCCAATGACTGATAAGCCAAGACCATTGGAGCAATGGCTACAAGCAATTAAAGAACAAAAACAACCAAGCATTACGAAGGATGATTTTATAAAACTTACGTTAATAAATGAAGCATCTGTTCGATCACATCAAGAAGGAAGGCGAGTTATAATTAACAAAATGTTAACAAAATAATGGTGACATAAGAATTAAAAAACTTAATAGGCGAAGGGGATATACTACAAGATGAAAATCACAGTTTGGAACGAATTTCGTCATGAACAGGAAAATCCAATAGTTGAAGCGATTTACCCCAAGGGTATTCATCATACTATTGCCCGGTTTTTAACGGAAGCAGGTTTTAAGACACAAACAGCTACACTAGATCAACCAGAACATGGCTTAACAAATGAAGTACTAGACAAAACGGATGTTTTGGTCTGGTGGGGACATAAAGCACATGAGGAGGTTGAAGAAGCGATTGCAGAACAGGTAAAGACACGTGTTCTAGAGGGAATGGGGCTAATTGTTTTACATTCCGGACATTTTTCAAAGGTATTTAAAAAGCTAATGGGAACAACTTGTGATTTGAAATGGCGTGAAGCAGATGATAAAGAGCGGCTTTGGGTAGTAGATCCAAGTCATCCAATTACGGAGGGTGTTGGCGAATATGTAGAACTCGAGAAGGAAGAAATGTATGGAGAGCACTTCGATATACCTGCGCCAGATGAATTGGTTTTTGTCAGCTGGTTTGAGGGAGGAGAGGTTTTCCGTAGTGGGGCTACATTTAAACGAGGGCAAGGGAAAATCTTCTACTTTCGACCAGGACACGAAACGTATCCAACCTATCATAATCAAGAAATCCAACGAATTATTACTAATGGTGTGAAATGGGCCGCGAGTCCCAAAAGTAAAAAGCCAACGTATGGTAATAAACAACCGTTAGAAGAAATTTCCAAGAAAGGATAGATTAGAAATGGCATCGTTACGTGTTGCGGTGATTGGCTGTGGAAGTATTGCTAGACATAGACATTTAGTAGAATATCAAGCCAACGATCAAATCGAAATTGTTGCTGTCTGTGATATCATTCATGAGCGAGTTCAAGAGATAGCAATAGACTTTCAAGCGAATGCTTATACAAATTACCAAGAACTGTTGGAGAAAGAGAAGCCCTGTATCTATTGCAGCTTTGGAGGCTGGCTGTCATGTGTTATGTGAGAAGCCAATGGCAACAAGCCGAGAAGAGGCGCAATAAATGATTGCTACTGCGAGTAAATATGGTAAAAAGTTAATGATTGGTCATAATCAACGATTTGTACCTTCTCACCAGAAAGCAAAAGAAATTATTGAAAACGGTGAGTTAGGAAAGATATATAGCTTCCGAACGACATTTGATCATGGCGGACCAGAAGGTTGGAGTATCGATGGGAAAGCGAGCTGGTTCTTCCAAAAAGATCAAGCTTTCATTGGAGCAATGGGTGTACATAAGGCAGATTTAATTCGTTATCTTCTTGGCGAAGAAATTAGAGAAGTAGCTGCCTTTGTGGAGACAAATGCTAAAACGGAGACGGATGTTGATGATAATTCTGTATGTATTCTAAAAACGGAAAGCGGCATTATCGGAACAGCAAGCTGGGCTTTATGTTTCAAAAGAGGATAATGCGACAACGTTTTATGGTGAAAAAGGCATCATGCGTTTAGAAGCTGATTCGAACTATTGTTTTATTGTACATTATGTAAATGGAGAAGTAACCAAGCATGATTTGGGTGGTATTCAATCTAATGAAGCAGGTGGGCAAACCTCAACTCATGTAATGGATCACTTTGTAGGTTCGATTCTTAATGACACAGAACCTCTTATTAATGGCGAAGAAGGACTCAAGTCACTTGACGTAATGTTGACAGCTTTAGAATCTAGTAAAACCAAACAATATTAGAAAAATATAGGAAGGTAAGTTATGGATAAATTACAAGTAGGTTTGATTGGTGTAGGCGGAATCGCCCAAAGTAGACATATTCCAGCGTTTCAAGAATTACAAGAAAGCGTGGAGTTGGTTGCCGTACAAGATGTTAATCAAGAGCGAGCTTTAGAAGTAGCAGCAGCTTATTCGATACCACAAACGTTTGCGCAATATCATGAATTATTCACTGTTGTGGATGCAGTTGTCATTTGTACACCGAATAAGTTTCATGCAGAAATTGCAGTGGCCGCATTGGAAGCAGGTGTTCATGTACTATGTGAAAAGCCGATGGCGATGACGACGGCTGAGTGTGAGCGAATGGTAGAAGCTGCAGATAAAGCAGATAAACAGTTGGCCATCGCTTATCATTATCGGCATACAGATTCAGCACAGCTTGCGAAACAGGCAGTTTTACAGCAGCAAATTGGCGATCCATTGGTAACAAGGGTTCAAGCATTGCGAAGAAGAAAGGTACCTGGTTGGGGGGTTTTTACCAACAAAGAATTACAAGGTGGAGGTAGCTTAATTGATTATGGCTGTCATTTGCTAGATTTAGCAATCTGGTTATTAGGAGATCCGAGGCCTGTCGAGGTTATGGGTACAACATACAATCGATTAAGTAAACTACCGAATCAACTTAACGATTGGGGTAGCTTTGATCATGAAACCTTTAATGTCGATGACCATGTATCTGGCTATATTACCTTTGAAAATGGCATTTCCATGTTATTAGAGTGTTCATGGTCAGCCAATATTAAAGAAGATACAAAGCATCTAAGTATTTCTGGAGTAGATGGGGGGCTAAGTGTCTATCCGTTTGAATTGTATCAACCAAGGCTTGGAACATTTATGAAGAGCGATGCTGAGGTAGAACATAATGAAACTAAGGCTGGATTTGCTCAAGCAGAAAACTTCGTTAATAGCTGCTTAGGGAAAGCGGAATTAGTAGTAAAACCTGAACAGGCATTAAAGGTAACGAAAATTATCGATGCTATTTATCAAAGTAGTAAAACTGGAAGCAGCGTGAAATTAACATAAGAAAGGGTGGAGTGACAAATGAAACTAGGCGTATTTACTGTATTATTTGCAGAAAAATCGTTTGTAGAAATGCTTGATTATGTCGAAGCATCAGGGCTTGAAGCAGTTGAAATTGGAACAGGCGGCAACCCTGGAGCAGCACATTGTAATGTCGACGAACTATTAGCAAGTGAAGAGAAACGAAAAGCATACTTAGATAAAATTCATTCAAGAGGTTTAACGATTAGTGCATTTAGTTGTCACGATAATCCAGTCTCTCCAAATAAGAATTATGCACAATCCTCTCATAATACCTTTATGAAAACGGTGAAATTAGCGGAGCTTATGAATGTGCCAGTTGTTAATACGTTCTCTGGCACACCAGGTTCCAACGAGGAATCGAAATATCCGAATTGGCCCGTTACACCATGGCCAAACGAATATTCAGATATACTCAAATGGCAATGGGAGAAAAAATTGATTCCTTACTGGAAAGAAGCAGGTCAATTTGCCAAGGATCATGGTGTGAAAATCGGCCTTGAATTACATGCAGGCTTTCTAGTGCATACTCCGTATACGATGCTTAAATTAAGAGAAGCGACAAACGATGCTGTCGGTGCTAATCTAGATCCAAGCCATTTGTGGTGGCAAGGAATCGATCCTGTTGCTGCAATAAAAATTTTAGGAAAAGAAAATGCAATTCATCACTTTCATGCAAAAGATACGTATATTGATCAAGATAATGTTAATATGTATGGGCTTACCGATATGCAGCCATACGCAAGTGTCCAAAGTCGTGCCTGGACTTTTCGCTCTGTCGGCTATGGTCATAGTGAAAAAGAATGGTCCGACATCATTAGTGCGTTACGTACGTATGGGTATGATTATGTAATTAGCATTGAGCATGAAGATCCAATCATGTCCATTGATGAAGGCTTTCAAGCAGTTGTAAAGAACTTAAAAAGGGTAACGATTAAAGAAGCGCCCACCGAGATGTGGTGGGTGTAGTGCGAACAGCCTCACAGCATAGTTGCTGTGGGGTTGTTTGTAGTTGAATAATGATGAAGTTCACAGGGAAAACGCCGAAGTTCACAATTTGAATATTTTTTTCAAAAAGGTAGAATGAAGGTAATACACTGTTGTTTACCCCACATATAACTGACAGTAGGATTCCTAATAATTGAAGTTTCACATCTAATCGTTGTAAAAGAAGGGGGAAATGAAGATGATAGCTGATGGTTTATGGAGTATCATTCCATTTGTAATGCTGATCGCAGGTTTCGTTATTATAAGAAATCGTAAGAGGGCAGGAGTGACAGGGATGAAGACTGCTCTTACGCCTATTTGCTTGTTATTATCCGCATGTATCAATTATGTAGCATACGTGTTTCAGCTAATGGGGATTGCTAGCTGGGGAATTTCCATACTTTTATTAGTACTTGCCGCTTATTTTACGAAACACTTACCAAATGTCCAAACATAAAGAGAAAAAACTAATTGTAATTTGTCATCGGTTAAAACAATATCCGTGAGCTAGGTACTAAATAGATTTAAGCTTTGCTAATGTTTGCAAATCGAGATTAAATTTTTTCTCAAAAAGAAGCCAATGGTCATAAGGATGAAAATGGGTAAAATGATATCTCTTAATATGGTAAGAAATTCTCCCATGCTACTAGCCTCCAATTGCTGCTCATTTAGGAATTATATGTATGAACAAGATTAGTTTTCTCCAACGATAACCTTTCCTGACAATACAAAGAGTTTAAAACATATTTTCTTACTTTTTTATTCTAGTTGTCAATCTATTTTGAAAGATCTTTACAATTCTTCGTACAATAGCTAACATGTATAAAATAGTATGTTCATGCTGAGGGGATGAAGAACGTGCAAAGCTTTACTTATTCAAATACATTAAAACGGTTGCCGCGTCAATTCTTTGCCCATCTTGTGCAGAAGGTTGAGCGGTTAACAGAACAAGGTCATGATGTAATTAATCTAGGTCAAGGAAACCCAGATTTACCTACTCCTATTCATGTTGTCAAGGAATTACAAGAGGCAGCTGAAAATCCTTTGTATCATCAATATTCACCATTTAGAGGCCAATTTTTTCTAAAAGAAGCTATTTCCCAATATTATAGACGTGAATATAATATAAACCTTGACCCAAATACTGAAGTAGCTATTTTGTTTGGGGCTAAAGCTGGTCTAGTAGAAATAAGCCAATGTCTACTTAATCCTGGTGATTTAGCTTTACTACCAGATCCAGGTTATCCAGATTATATGTCAGGTATAGCATTAGCTGATGCAAAGATAGCGTTAATGCCATTACTAGTAGAGAACCATTTTCTACCGGATTATTCTAAAATTTGCAGGAGGAAATGGGAACAGGCAAAGCTGATGTTTTTAAATTATCCGAATAACCCAACGGCAGCACTCGCTAGCAAAGCGTTTTTTGATGAAACAGTTGCTGTTGCAAAAAGATACCATACATGTGTTGTTCACGATTTTGCCTATGGAGCAATGGGATTTGATGGGAAAAAGCCTCAAAGCTTCCTGCAATCTAAAGGAGCAAAGGATGTTGGCATAGAAGTGTATACCTTGTCAAAGACGTATAACATGGCAGGATGGCGAGTAGGCTTTGCTGTTGGAAATCATTCTGTTGTCGAAGGTCTTAATCTCATTCAAGATCATTTGTATGTCAGTATATTTGGTGCAATACAGAAAGCTGCTGAAGAAGCATTGCTTGGAGATCAGTCTGCAGTAGTCAAGCTTGTCAAAACGTATGAACATCGTCGAAATGTCTTTGTAAGCAAACTCCAAGAGATTGGTTGGAGGGTAGAACCTTCGAAAGGAACCTTTTTCGCCTGGTTACCCGTTCCAGAGGGCTTTACATCCGAGTCTTTTGCCGATCTCTTGTTAGAAGAGGCGCATGTTGCGGTAGCTCCAGGGAACGGTTTTGGAAATAGAGGAGAAGGTTATATTCGGGTTGGATTGCTTGTAACTGAGCAACGTCTGGTAGAAGCCGTGGAGAGAATTGGTAAACTCAAACTATTTACAAAGTAGGATTGACAAACAGAGCCAATTTATAATTATTGAGCTTTGTTAAGCAATGGGAGATGACGGCAAAGTAGAACCTTAAAAAAGTAGTAAAACGAACGGAGGTATGGGAAAAGTTAAAAAATGTGTAATTTCCTAAAAAAATCACATAGTAAGAGAGAACAGTCTTATACTGTTCTACTACTTTCCCTAGGAGTGAATTCCAATGGCAGAAAATCGTAATAAGCTAGTAGTACCAAGTGCACAAAATGCGGTGGATGCGTTGAAATATGAAATCGCAAATGAGCAGCATGTTGAGCTTGGAGCTGACACAACTGCACGTGAGAATGGATCCGTAGGGGGCGAAATGGTGAAGCGAATGATAAAAATCGCTGAACAAGATCTCGCTAATCGAAAGTAGTTATATGAAAAAAGGAGGACACTTTTAAGGTCCTCCTTTTTCAGCTTTGGTTTTCTTATGGTACTCCTTAATTATAAGTCATAAGTGTCCTATTCAGCAGGAGATTACCTTTGCATGTAATCTTCTTTGGCGAGGACCATCAAATTCACAAAAATAAACTCCTTGCCATGTACCAAGGACAAGGTCTCCATTTTCAATAATTAGTGTTTGTGCGTGCCCTAAAGTACTTGTTTTTAAATGAGCAGCAGTATTTCCTTCAACATGTTTATCTTGAACGTGATTCCATGGATAAATTTCATCCAAGCGCATTAGCATATCCGACTTCACATCTGGGTCTGCATTTTCATTTACTGTAATTCCGGCTGTTGTATGCATGGACTGTACAACTAAAATTCCATCTCTTATATTATTTTCACCAACCCAGCTTTTTAATTGGGCAGTAATATCGATCATCTCCGAATGTTTTTTGGAAGCAATAGAAAATATTGTATTCATGATACATCATCCTTTCCTTCTTGTTTATAAGTATTATTACGTGAATAGAAGAGGAAAATGAAATAAAAAAAGCGGAAGCACCCGATTAGAAATGTAGTGACCGGAGCGAGTCAACGGAAATAAAGGAATCACGGTGAGCTTGCGAGCCGATGATGACTTATCATAGGACGATTCATGAATTTGCATCGTATCTGGGTGCTGAGCTGGACGCGGGTCAATACGCCCATAATTATCCACATGGGCAAATTTTATTTGAGTTCCTAGACTATAAAAAATATCTTGATAAAATCCGTCGCAGTTATGCCTTATTAGAAAGAATTTAGTGGTCGATATAGAACAGCCCTTTCTGAAGATGAACAAAAGACTACTCTACGTAGACTCCTCGAAAAGAAAGAACGCTTTGTCTGTTCCTCTATAAAACTAATGTCTAACGAGATCAATCATAAATTTGTATCGATCTGCACGGTAAGAGGACTTCACAACTTCTAATGTATGCTTGTTCTCTAAATTAGTCGTTCGTTGCATTAAAAGAATAGGTGCGTTTTTTTCTATTTGTAAATGCGTTACTTCCTCCTCTGTGGCAATAGCTGCTTCGATGACTTGAAAACCGTCCGTGATTTTTAATTGTAAGTTATTCTCAATATACTGATATAGTGAATGCTGAACAATATCTTCCGTAATACCCATTACTAAATTTGCTGGGATATAGGTACGCTCTAATGCCATCGGAATATCTTCAGCTAGCCGAATTCGTTTGATTTCATAGACAGGTGCATATTCCGGAATATTCAACTGTGATGCAAGTTCATTGTTGGCAGGAACAATTTCAAAATGAAGAAGCTTACTGCTCGTTTGCATGCCTCTTGCTCGCATTTCCTCCGTAAAACTCGTAAGGCCATGAAGCTTTTGTTCAAATTTTGGACCCATGACAAAAGTGCCCTTACCTTTAATTCGATAAAGAAGCTGATCATTTACGAGATTAGTAATGGCCTGTCTTACTGTCATTCGACTAATATTATATGTTTCAGCAAATTCACGTTCGGACGGTAGTACATCACCTGGTTTTAAATCATTATTTTCAATTTGTTGCTTAATATATTCCTCCAACTGATGATAGATCGGGATGGGGGAGTTTTTATTAATCATTTTAAGATCTCCTTGAAATCTATATTTACATTTAATATTGAATATATGTAAACAAGTATGGTTTTATTAGGGTTTTCCTCCATTTTGGAGAGTGTCCTAAGCGAGCTATATTGGACGCTCTTTTAACGGAAGTTATTTTTCATGTTTCTTTAGATGGGTAATGTTACTTAGCTTTTTAGGCATATATTTTTAGAATAGCACCCAATTATATAGTTGTCTAGCGAAGTTGTTGTTTTTAATAGAAAATTATAAATAATTAAAGCGTTTATAAAAATATATTGGTATATGTACCTATATAAATAATTTAGGACGTAGTGAATCAAGTCAATGGAGGCAAAATTTCTTCATATATACGGAATTTCTGCACTCATTTTTACGGAAAATCATAAATTCAGTTGACGATTACTATTCATTGGAGTCCTTTATCATGGGTAATAGTTACTACAAAACTAAAAATTGTACGGAACCAATTTTGCATCGGCTTTCAAGAGTTCGCTTTACATAAAGCAGTTAGTTGTTTTGATTAGGTATTGAGCTGGTAATTAAGCTGATCATGATAAATGGTGCTAGTAAAATGATATAACAAACTTATTTGAATAGATGATAACGATTATTTTTTTATCCCGCATATAACTGGCAGTAAGCCCCTCGCTTCAAGCAATAAAGAGAAAGCAATCTGGATAAGTGTGGGGTGGACTGCCAGTAAATGTCCGATTGGTTTCAGGGCCTTAGGCCATACCCTCGTGGTACTAACCATCCGTAGAAGATAAATAAGACTCTCAACTAATTGAAATTCCACTTTATAAATATTGACATTTTTCAGAAAACTGGTACTATCGGTATAGACAACTAAATGTTACTTTAGTTGTATTATTTGTAATAACAAAACAAGGGGGAAATCATGTTGGAAAAAAGGAGTATTTGTTTTTTACTATTTGTTATGTCAATCTGCGTACTACTTCTTGCTGCTTGTACCGGTGATGAAAATACTGATTCATCAGGGGAATCAAACGGTAAAGAAGCCAACGCAGAGGAAGATGTTGAATTAAGAGTTGTTACTACAATGGCAGGTACCGATCCAGCAGGAGAAGTATTCGAGAAGCTTTTAGAAGAGTTTAAAGCTGATAATGAGCATGTTTCGATTATTAATGAATCGCAATCTGCTGATGCAGGAACGATACGTACTAAAGTAAATACTGATTTTACGTCAAATAATGAACCAGATCTTATGTTTTATTTTAATACAGTAGATGCTGAAGGAATTATTGAAGCTGGTAAAGTAGTGAATTTGGAAGAGGCTGAAGGTGTTGATCTTTCAAATTATGATTCCATGCTAGAACAGCAACGTCGTGAAGATGGGAATATTTACGCTGCACCACAAACTGGATTTTATGAAGGATTATTTGTAAATAAGAAGTTATTTGAGGAACATGGTGTTGAACTACCAACCACATGGGAGAAATATGAAGAGGCAATTAAGAAATTTGCAGAGACAGATATTATTCCAGTAGCCGCATCTACCGAAGATTCTTATTATGTAGTTGAACATTATGCACTAGCAGCAGGTGGAATTGAAAATTATAACGCGAGCTTGGCTGATCAAAATGTTGCATGGGCAGAAGGCTTGGATAAGATTGGGGAACATGCTGAAATGGGAGCGTTCCCAGAGGACGCAGGTACAATTGACTTATCCATCGCTGCCAGCCTATTTCATCAGGAACAAGCTGCGATGCTTTTCGAAGGATCATGGGCTTGGGGGGCAATGCCTGAGGAGATTGCTGAAAATATAGCTGTATTACCAATGCCGGTATATGGTGATGGAGGCTCTACTGGTGATGTTGTAGGTGGTGCTTCACAGGGATGGTTCATCAGTACCAAGGCTTATGAAGATGATAAAAAGCGTGATGCAGTTGTTGAGCTTTTTAACTTCTTAACATCTGAGGAAAATATTGTACGAATTGCAGAAGCTACTGGACAGGTTCCTGCGAAGGGAGCATTAACAGATCTACCAGAAAATATCGCTGCAGGTCATAAAATGGTAGAGGAGGCGAATGCAGTTGCTTCACCAATTAATGATAGGATTTTACCTGAAGCATTTACGCATATTCGTACAAGTGTACCACAAATTGTTAGCGGTGAGAAAACAGGTAAACACGTTCTGGAGGAGGCTGCTGCTCTAGAGTAAATAATCAAAATGTTTGAATAGAAGCAGCAACTGTTTAGTTCCAGTAGTAAGTGGATATATACTGACGATAAAGAAAGCGCTGTCTGTGGAAAGGGAGTATATTTCAAATGGCCAGGAAGAGGGTCTGGGGCGAAGCAAAAATAGTTAACCCAAAAGCCGAATTTTGATACGAAGCGCAGTATTTTGCTGGAGCCATGATAGAACCTGTTTCAAGTAAACAAATAATCCGAATTGATTCAGGTGAAATCGTTCGGATTATTATGTGAATAAAAAACACATTTGTCTCAGCCTCCTCCTGCAAATAAAATCAAAAAGGGGTTTATTATGAAGGGTGATAGATTAGTTATATTTCTTTTTTTAGCACCTGCTTTTTTAATTTCAGCAATCTTTTTGTATTATCCTTTTTTTGAAAATATTGTTCAAAGTTTTTATAACACCGATGGTTTTTTTAATTCTAAATTTATCGGTTGGGATAACTACAAAAGACTTTTTGAAGATGAGATTGCAATTGGTGCAACGTTAAATTCATTAGAATTAATGCTGTATGTAGCTGTTTTCCAGGTAGGTATTGCTTTGGTATTAGCTGTAATGGTTGACTCCATAAAACACGGTGTTCGTTTCTTTCGTACAACCTTCTTCTTTCCAATCGTTATTTCTGGTGCTGCTATCGGGCTACTATTCACATTAATTTATAATCATCGAAATGGATTACTTAATGAAATATTAGTGAGATTAGGGTTTGATAGAGTGCTTTGGCTTACAGAACAATCTTCGCTTTATATGGTTGCTATTCCTACAATTTGGAGTTATGTAGGGTTTTACTTTTTAATCATATTAACAGCAATTGAAAAAATTCCAGATGATTACTACGAAGCAGCGAAGCTGGAAGGTATAACAGGTTTTCAACGAATGACCAAATTAACGATTCCACTTATCGTCAGTGACTTAAAAACATGTCTAGTACTAGCGATTACAGGTGCTCTGAAGATATTTGAACTAGTTTATATTATTACAAGAGGAGGACCAGCAAGATCCTCCGAGGTACTGGGTACATATATGTATCAAAAAGCCTTTAATGATGGTGCGATTGGTTACGGAGCAACATTAGCGGTGCTGATGGTCGTAATTGGGCTTTCTCTAGCATTTTTAACAAACAAGCTTTTGGGTAATAAAGATGAAGTAACATATTAAAGATGCTTAACAGGTATAAATTAGCAATGATTTTTTGAACCTTATTAATTAGAAAAAGAGGTGAAAAGATTTGCGTACAGAAGTTAATAGACTTACATTTTGGGAAAAATTTCAAGGTCGATTCTTTTCAAAATCGAAGTATGGAAAACTTTTTATATACACCATTCTTATTATATGGTCGATTTCAACCATCTTCCCACTAGTCTGGGTATTTTTAAACTCCTTTAAACCATCAAGAGAAATCATTACAGATACATTTAAACTACCAACTGATCCAACATTGCAGAATTATATCAATGCATTTGATACAATAGATATCGGTAGAAGTTATCTGAATAGTTTTATTATGTCTGGTTCAGTTGTTTTTTTTGTATTATTCTTTGGTGGATTAGCAGCCTTCGTAATGGCTCGATTAAGCTTCCGGTTACGCGGGGCATTACAGACGATATTAGTTATGAGTCTATTAATTCCAGCATTTGCAACTATCGTGCCCGTTTATCGGATGATGATAGATTTAGAGCTTGTTAATACGCACTTGGCATTGATTATTCCGCAAACAGCAGGAAATCTTCCGTTTGCTATCTTGGTCATTAGTGGCTATATGGCTACCATACCTAAAGAATTAGAAGAAGCTTCATTAATGGATGGTTGCAGTCGCTGGAAGATGTTTACGAAAGTGTTCTTACCTGTTTCGCTCCCGATATTTGGTACAGTAGGGACCTTCGTCTTTTTATGGTCATACAATGATTTGTTCACATCTCTTGTATTAGTTGAACAAGAACATGTTCGGCCAATTGTTGTATTGCTATCACATGTTAGCTCTCAGTATGGGACAGATTATGGATTAATGACAGCTGCTATAGCTATGACAGTAGTCCCAGTCATTATCTTTTACTTATTTGCACAAAAAACAATTGAAAAAGGTGCAACCTCAGGTGCAGTAAAAGGATAAACGTAGGATTACACGGACACTTTGGCACATATAATCTCTAACTAAGTTATAAATTTAGATGTTCATATTCTATAATGGAAATTGGAGGAATTAGTTATGAAGCTAATGCTGAAAGGCGCTACAAATAATCTGTTATCTGCAATAAAAGAATTACAATCAGATTTGAATTTTGAATTAGCAGAAGATGGTATCCCTATTTTAATTAAACAAGCTGATAAAGGGTTGTCAGTTTCATTAAAGAATGGTCAAGGGGAAATTGTCTATGATAAGAAAGCGGCTTTCTTCAGAGGATTAGGCTTGTTGTTAGAGAACTATGCTCGGTCAAAAACATTCCATATTGAAGAGGATGCACAGTTTGAAACTATTGGTCCAATGTTTGACTTATCACGAAACGCAGTAATGAAACCAGAACGATTTGAGGATATGCTTCGTAAGCTAGCACTAATGGGCTTTAATTCTGCAATGCTATACATGGAGGATGTATATGAAATTGAAAGCCAACCATATTTCGGCTATATGAGGGGAAGGTATTCTCTAGATCAATTAAACCAGCTGGATGATTATGCCCATCAATTTGGTATTGAGCTTATACCATGTATTCAAACACTTGCTCATTTAGAGGAATTTTTAAAATGGAGTGATGCAAGTGGATTAAAGGATACGCGCGGTGTACTGTTAGTTGAAAGTGAAGCTACCTATACATTTGTTAGAGACATGATAGAGTCAGTAACGAAGCCTTTCCGAAGTAAGCGAATTCATATTGGTATGGATGAAGCAGAAGAACTTGGGAGAGGCGTGTATCTAAATAAATTCGGACATAAAGATAGATTGGAATTAATGACTAGTCACCTGAATAGAGTGCTTGAAATTGTGGACGAAAATGGACTGATGCCAATGATGTGGAGTGATATGTTCATGAAGCTTGCCTCTAAAACGGGGGATGCCCATTATGATTTAATGACTGAAATTCCTGATGAAATAATTGAAGCAACACCGAAGAATGTTACCCTCATGTATTGGGATTATGCACATACGAAGAAGGAAGAATATCTGGCAATGATGAAAAAGCACAAAGCATTCGGAAGGAAGCCTGCCTTTGCAGGTGGAATATGGGTTTGGAATACATTTGCCACAAATTATGGCTTGTCTCTTGGGGCAAGTGATGCGGCATTACAGGCTTGTAAACAAGAGGGTATTCAAGACGTATTTGTAACGCTATGGGGAGATGACGGTTATGAAAATAATTATTTTTCAGCAATGTTAGGGTTACAATTATATGCTGAGCATGCGTATGCACGAACGTTGGATAGAAGCAAGCTTCATGATCGGGTGAAGTTTTGCACCGGTATTGATGCAGAGACTTACCTACTATTAAATGAGCTTGATGCCATACCTGGTGTAGATTCAAATAATAAGGAACAAACGAATCCATCAAAATTTTTACTATGGCAAGATGTATTATTGGGTTTATTTGATAAACATGTGGAAGGACTTGATTTATATTCCCACTACAAAGCATTAGCAAACAAGATACGTGTATCAAGAGATGGAAATAATGCGTTGGATTATATTTTTGATGTCCCAGAAAAGTTGGCTGAATTGTTGAGTGTGAAAGCAACGATCGGTGTACAATTAAAAGCAGCCTATGATAGAGGGGATAACAAAGAATTAAAGCATATTGCA
Source organism: Virgibacillus salarius (assembly GCF_039521925.1). Classification (NCBI taxonomy): domain Bacteria; kingdom Bacillati; phylum Bacillota; class Bacilli; order Caryophanales; family Bacillaceae; genus Virgibacillus; species Virgibacillus salarius. Next base: position 37,093 of record NZ_BAAACY010000120.1, read on the forward strand.
GATCAGGTACTTCCTGAAATAATAGATAAAGCAGAGGTGTTACGTTTGGCCCATCGTAAACAATGGCTACATATGCATAAGCCGTTTGGCTGGGAAGTAATTGATATTCGCTACGGTGGCTTAAAGTCAAGGCTGGAAACTGCTATTTATCGAATTAATGAGTATGTAAGTGGAGAAATCGATTTTATTGACGAATTGGAACAAAAAAGATTGTATTATCATGACATTGAAAACTCTACAGGCTTAGGATGGTCAAGTTATTATTATCGGATGGCATCACCTAATGTATTCTTTCACGTACTGCCAATTTAAGGATAGAAGGAGGGATACATATGGAAACTAGTTCTCGAGCTTATCACGTATATGTAGGTACTTATGGCACTGAACATGATCATTCCTTACACGTACTATCCCTGCAAACAAGTAATCTAAATTTAAGATATTTGTCAGCTGTTAAAGGGATAAGGAATCCTTCCTACCTTACTGTAAATAGCACGCAAGATGTAGTATATGCTTGCAGTGAAGTAGAGGATGGTGAAGTGGTTTCGTATCGTATAAATGAAGCTGATCATAAGCTAACCGAACAAAGCAGACAGAAAACAGCTGGAAATGGTCCGTGTTATGTAACATTGAGTACAGACGAAACGCATTTATTAACCGTGAATTATGGTGAAGGAACTACTACTGTACATCAGGTATTAAAAGATGGCTCGCTGGGTCTTTTAACGGATAAAGTAGTCTATAAGCAAGGTTCCCATCCGCATACCATTATGTCTATTCCGAAGTCGAAGAAATATGTTGTAACGGATTTAGGTCTAGATAGGCTCTATCTCTATGAATTTAATGAACAGCAAGGTAAACTGATACTACTATATGATTTAAAAGCCAATGCTAAATCAGGGCCGAGACATATAGCGATTGCGGACAGTCATCGGAAAATATATGTTGTCAATGAATTTAATTCAAAAGTTGCGGTCTATCAATATGATGCTTCCATTACTAAGCTAGAGCTTATCCAAGAAGTTCGGACGATTCCGAAAAGCTTTGAAGGTGTTAATTATGCTGCAGATATTCACATTTCTCATGATATGTCCTATTTATATGTTTCTAATCGCGGTCATCACAGTATTGGTATTTGTAAAATAGATAGTAACGGATTATTAACAGATGCTATCTGTGTATCCTCAATAGGTGAATGGCCTCGTAATTTTACATTGATACCGAATGAAAATTTGCTCTTGGTAGCAAATGAGCATTCTAATACAATCGTACTTATGAAGCTCGGGAGAGATGGAATTCCAACGTATACAGGAATTGAGTATCCGATTAAATCACCAGTTTGTTTGAAAGCTTTACCTACTATTTAAGATGCGAACTTAAAGAAAAGAGAAGAGGATATAAAAACTTCGAGCTACTATCCGAGGATACGGGTTTACCCTCTGGATAGTAGCTCTTCGTAAGTGCTTTGTTAGACAAAGTTAAATGGAATCATGTAATTTGCATAGCTTTAGAGCATGATTTAGCATAAATGAAGAGATTGAGAGATAGCGAGACAAATAATATTAAAACCTATACTTTCTAATTGACGGCGATCTCTTGGCTCAGCTAACATTGCTACCATGATGCACTTAGACGAATGCGGCCTTGGATTCACAAATTATTCCTACTCTATACCGCATAACTGGCAGTAATCCCGTACCTCAAGGAATAAAGTGAAAGCAATATGGATAAGAGGTGGTATCCACTGCCAGTAAATGTCCGATTGGTTTCAGGGCCTTTAGGTCATACCCTTGTGGTACTAACCATCCGTGGGAGTAACAAAACCCACCACGGATGGAAGCTTCACTTTATCTTATCTAATTGCTTAATGAAAGCTTTGGCATTTTTACTGTTCTGAGCATCCTTACGTATTACTGCAATTTTGGTGTTTTTTTGAATGGCTAAATTGGTGAACAATGAATGGTTGGTTACATCTATGCCATATGGGTGTTCTTTCGTATCATTCTCCTTTTGATAAAATAATAGTTGGGCAGATGCTGAAAGCTCTAATTGATCTAGAGAAAGAAACGGTCCATCTTCTACAAAACGATGAAAGTAATTGAGGTCAAATATGTAAATATCTGGTTTATTTGCTTCGATTGCAATCTGACCTTTTTGGAAGTTTGCCATGTCTTCTGCTGAATTTACTTCCTTTGGTGTTTGCACTAGGTTAATATGTATGCTTTCCCAATTAGGGAATATATGTTGAATTTCGTGCTTTAGGGGAGAAAGGTTCTCTTCTTGATAGCTTCCAAAGAACATGATGTCTATATCTGCTGGTAGTTGATCTGCTGCATTCGATTTGGCAATCTGCTTTTCTATAATAGTGTAGCCTAATGAACTTATAAGAAGGAGTAAGAATACAGAAAATATGGTGTGGTATTTATAATGATACAGAAAGTTTTCCATACGTTCGCTAACTGTTTCTCGTGTTGGGTCTTGTTTCTTGTTATTCATAAGCAACGATCCTTTTTTTAATAGATTGCTGTGCTAGTTGCTCCTGTGATATTATTTCAATCATTGTAACATCGTTTATTTTCTTTATTTCTTCACATACTTAGGAAAATGATGAATGTCAGTTTATCTGGGACTTCCCTCACTCGTACTAAGGAAGGAAATTGTCTCCAGATAACTAAAAGCAACATTCATCTGTCTTGAAAAGACCCTCCTTCCACATGAAGAAGAGCCTATTTTCAGTTCTTATCCTATTTTAAAATTGTTCCTAATGAATAGAAATAAGGGAGAAAATTGCTGTTGTTGTTAGTTGATGCAGTACCTTGACTAACTAGCTTCCAAACTCCAGCTTCACCAGGTGTTTCACCACGTGTCCACCACTTCGCCTCGTAAATAGCACCGTTATAGGTAACTTGATCACCACCTAAATAAGCAGTATTAGGATCCCAAGCTGGAATATCACCCGGATCAGGATTATTTGGGTCACCTGGTTCAACATAATCCCCGTCAAAATTTGCATCAATTACATTATAAAAAGCATTTGCTGTGTCGGCCACTTCCCAATAGGCTAAAATAACATGATATCCAGTGCGATCTGGAATTACACAATCATGATTAACGGTAAATGGCGGGCGTTCTCCATTATCATTAATAGAACAGAATAGCTCAAAGTCAGAACGCTCTAAAGGGTCATTTGGGTCCCAACCTTCTTTCGTAATATAGTAATCCCACTTATCTGTTGCATGTGCTGCTGTTAACGTCCACTCAAAAGTAAATGGACCGCTCGTCATAGGAACCTTTGCCCATCGATCCTCTGTTTGCGCATCTAGCTCATAAAAAATGTTTGCACTAGCAATTTTTCCGTCAGGTGGTCCTCCTTCTGGAAAATTCCCAGGTGCTTCAAGGCTTTGTGGTTCATAGATAATTGCTCCACAATCGTAATTGGCTCCGTCTGCGCATAATAAATTTCTGCTTTCTGGATTGTTTACATATCCATGAGCAGAGACAGAGCTGGCAAATGCAATGGAGCAAATTAACATAACGAATGCCCCAAATGTAAGCTTAATCGATTTCGGAATAAATGTGAGCGAATTCATTATACTCCTCCTAAAACTGATTTATGCGAAAAGTATATTGGGAATTTGGAATGAATATTGCTTTGAAAGGTATAGACAACTGTAACTTAATAAAGCAGTACTACTCCCCCTTCCTTTATACAATTGTTATAACTTTTCGCTAATATAGATTATACATCACTACAAATAAATATCAACAGAAAATTAAGAATTAACCGATAATTAGTAAATTATACCCTGCTTATGTAAAAAAATTATATAAAATAGTGATTATATACCAACTTTTAGTAAATGGATTTGTATTATAGTTGTTATATTTTTAAAAGAAATAATAAAAAAAATATTGAAAATATTAAAAAATACTGGTATAGTCATCTTATCAAATGATAGCGCTTTCTTGAATTAGGAGGGATGTTCTACGTGCGAGCTGAGAGTATGCATAGGAGGCAATTTAAAGGAAACCAGCGCCTTGTAACTCGATACTTTAGGCAATTTGATCTGCAAATGATGGTTATTCCGGGGCTATTGTTTATCTTTATTTTTAATTATATTCCGATGTATGGAGTGTTAATGGCTTTTCAAGATTATAATATCTTTGAAGGAATGGCTGGCAGTGAATGGGTAGGATTTAAGCATTTTGAACGCTTTTTTGAGGATCCGCGTTTTCTGGAAATCATGAGAAATACTATCGTTCTCAGTGTTCTTAAAATACTTATCTGTTTCCCTGCACCAATTATTCTAGCATTAATGTTAAATGAAGTAAGACATATGATGTTTAAGCGGGCAGTACAAACCATCACCTACCTTCCACACTTCTTATCATGGGTTATTGTTGCTGGGTTCGCTACTTCTATATTAGCAACAGATAATGGAAGTTTAAACATGGCACTAGAAAAAATAAACCTCATTGATAAACCAATCAACTTTCTATCTATCCCAGAGTATTTTTGGACAATCATTATAAGCACTAATTTATGGAAGTCCATTGGCTTCGCTTCCATTGTCTATTTAGCTGCAGTTGCTGGAGTTGATCAGCAATTATATGAGGCTGCTTCCTTAGATGGAGCTAGCAAATGGAAGCAGATTTTCTTAATAACGATACCATCCATTATGCCAGTAATTTTAATCTTCTTTATTTTAGAAATAGGTAACCTATTAAATGCTGGATTTGAAGATTTATTGCTACTAGGTTCGAATCCCGTCTTACGAGAAGTATCTGATGTTATTGATACATATGTATATCGGGTTGGAATTAGTGATGGTCTCTATTCCTATGCTGCTGCAATAGGATTATTTAAAGCTGTAATTAGTGTTGGATTATTAACATTAGCAAATCAACTTGCACGTAAGAGTGGTAACAGTCTATGGTAAGCGCAAGTGGAAAGTGGGAGCATACAGCATGTTGAAATTAACGTTTGGTGATCGTTTTATGGTAATAATGATATATATTTTTTTAACATTACTAGCTTTTGTGACGTTTTATCCATTTTGGAATTCATTAGTTATTTCTTTCAATAATGGTCAGGACACTATGCTAGGAGGAGTAACTTTTTGGCCTCGTGATTTTACTTTAGATAATTATGAAATTGTCTTTCAGGATAAACGGTTGGTGAATGCGTTTATGATCTCTGTGGCTAGAACTGTTGTTGGTACGATATTATCTGTGCTTGCAACAGCTATGCTAGCTTATGGACTTTCCAAAAAGGAATTAGTAGGAAGAAAATATTTTATGGTTTTTTGTATTGTAACGATGTTTTTTAGCGGTGGTTTAATACCAACATTTTTACTAGTGAGAGGCATTGGTCTTATGGATTCGTTTTGGGTAATGATTATTCCATCATTAATATTAGTTTGGAATATGATTATCTTTAGGACCTTTTTTCAACAGTTACCGAAGGGTTTAGAGGAATCTGCGAAAATAGATGGAGCTGGATATTGGGGAATATTCTTCCGCATCGTACTGCCTTTATCTGGGCCTGTAATTGCTACTTTGTCCTTATTTACGGCAGTTTTTCATTGGAATGATTGGTTTTTTCCGAGTATCTATATTACGTCAGAGAATTTGATTCCAATTCAAACGTTATTACAAAAAGTATTAAATTCAAATACTGTTAGTTCGCAAATGAGTCAAATAGATGCAGGTGCAGCTGCACATATGGGTAAGGCAGCTAACACGGTAACAGGTAAATCCTTGTCAATGGCAGTAATGATGGTAGCTACTTTACCGATTATCATGGTTTATCCATTTGTGCAAAAGTATTTCGTTAAAGGTGTTTTGATAGGGTCATTAAAGGAATAGGGAACATCTTATTTAAAGCATTTGCTTTGAAGATAAATTTTTGTAAATAAGGAGGATGAAAAAGTGATATCATCAAGAAAAATTTGGATTATGATAATGGTATTATGCTTTGTACCTATCATTATATCGGGCTGTAAAGACAAAGAATCTAATGTCGAAGCCGATACAGGAGGGAAAGAAAAACACGGAAACGATGAATTATTTAAGTTAGGTGAAGAACCATTGGAAATTACGATGTTTGGTAATTATGATTGGTATACGATGCCACCCTGGGGAGAAGATGTAGCGACAAAATGGATTAAAGAAAATAAAAAGGTGGATATAACTGCGATTGATGGTGGGGGAAATGCGGCACAGCGACTTAGTACGATGATAGCAAGTAATGACCTTCCAGATTTTATATGGTTGGATAAAGGAACAGATGTAGAACGATTACGTAAAGGAGGAGCTCTGGTTCCACTCGATCCTTACTTAGATAAATATACAAATTTGCAAGAGTGGTTCGGAGAATCTGGTATCAACATGCTTCGTTCTGAAGATGGAAAATTATATCAATATCCAAATTGGTATAATGCAAAACCATTTGGTAATGCGGGTTATGTAGTTAATAAAGGGATTTATGAAGAACTAGGCTCGCCACCTCTTGAAACGACAGAAGATTTATATAATTATTTAAAGCAAGTAAAAGAAAATTATCCAAATATAACACCATTCGAAACGGATGTAGAAGGACAGGGAATTAATGTTTTATATTCAGCATTTGCAGAAAATCAGTCTCCAGCTAATATTAGAATAAATGCTGTTCCTGAGGGAGATAAGCTAACATCTATTTTTACGAATGAGGAATATGTCGAATCACTACAATACGCCAGTAAGCTTTATCGGGAAGGACTTATTACACAAGATGCATTAACACAGGATCGCGACATGGTTACAGAGAAAGTATCGAGTGGTAGAGTTGCTGTATATGCATCTGCTAGTCCTACGGATTTAGCGCGGCCTGGTCATTACAATTTACAGGAAGAAGACTCGGATGATGGCTATTTTATGGTTTGGCCGATCGCAAAAGCGGGGTTGAACAAAGATAATATCTATCCGGGGGCTTATGACATGATGGGATGGAATGTAAGTGTCATTACGAAAAGTGCTGAAGATCCAGAAGCAGTATTTGCGTTTTTGGATTGGTTAACAGGACCAGAAGGGCAATCAGTGCTTATTTTTGGACCAGAAGGAAAGTACTGGGATGGTTTTGATGAAGAAGGATACCCTCAATTTACAGAAAAGTATGTAAGTGACCCAGAAGGTGCTGGGAAAATAGAAGAAGATACATTAAACTTCCAATGGAATGGAAATTCAAATTTTCTAGACACCGCAAAAGCTAAGTTTACAGAGACATTACCTCAGGAAGATCGTAATTGGACGACGCATTGGCAAAATGAAATTACGTGGAAAACACAATATGATGCAACTGCTTATTTAGGAATTGATCCATTACCGGAAACCACCGAGGGCCAGATTCAACAAAGTGTTGGGGAAATTGCTGAAGTGGCAAGAGCGGAAGCACTAAATGCGAAAAGTGATGAAGAAGTTATCAAGATATTGGAAGAGGCAGAGAAGAGTGCACAAAGCGTAGGTTATGCTGATTTACTAGCATACAAGACTAAGGAATGGCAAAAAAACTTAGAAACACTAGGCAAATAACATATTATGTAGCTGTCATTATGCAAAGGGGAACCAATCGGATATTTACTGGCAGTTATATGCGGGATAAATTACTTGATTGCTATCGGAAGTTATTATAGAACTTCTAGTCCACGGGTTAAATGCTTCGTTGATTGCAGATAGGTAATATTTAGTTGAGATAGGAGCTGACTCCTTTGGTGCCAGCTCCTATAAGAATAAACGGAGTGTGAAGAAACATGATGCTAACTGGAAGGCTAGAATCGCTTTATAATATATTTGACTGGCTGATGAAGTTCATGACAACGAATATCATATGGGTTCTCTTTAATTTTCCAATTGCCTACGCTATCTTAAGTATGGTTTTTGCGAAGACACAAGAGGAGGTATATTTGCTAGCTATTACAATATTGGCTCTGTTCCCTTTTGTTTTTTTTCCAGCAACTACTGCAATGTTTGCCGTAGTAAGGGAATGGGTGATGAAACGAGAAAATAAAGGATTCATAAGAGCATACTGGAATTTTTATAAGGAAAATTATATTCGTAGTCTTTTAGGTGGTGTGTTCTTTACAATTACTTGGGTTGTGTGGTTACTTAACTATCATTTAGCAGCGGTTGAAATTGGATCTGGCTTATTTTATTTTTTCATAGCCATTACTATTTTTATTGTTGCTTTTACTAGTTATTTTTTTGCTGATACCGTTCATTTTGAAGTGAGCATCATTTATTCAATTCGTAAAGCATTATTTATGGCGATTTTCCATTTACCCTATACAATAGCAGCTGCAGGAGCTGTTAGTATTTTATTGTATATCATCTATCAAATTCATCCATTATTTTTAGTACTCTTCTCAGGGCCTGCTATTGCGTACGTATATTTCTTTGCTTTTTATCAAATATTTTTAAAAGCACAGGCGGCAACCGAAAGTCAATAAAATACGAATATCGTTTCAATAGAACTAGTATTTTTAATACGTATTCATTTCTCATTTGTTACTAGTCTTTATTCTTACTATTATCATCGTCTTACGTCTGTACTACACGTTTTCATTGCTTGGAGTACTTCTTTTTCTGTTGCTCTTGGTGTATCGCCAACAGTTGTATGAGCAAGAATCGCTGATGCTACTGCAAAATCTACAATGTCCTGATTACTAAAATCTTCGATTAAGCCGTGAATAATCCCACTAGCAAAGGCATCACCAGTTCCAATTCGATCTAAAACGGAAAATGTCCGTTTATTAGAGAACGTAAACCTTTCTTCCTTATATAAAAAACCCATTAAACCATGCGTTTGATTATCAAGAATATTGCGATGTGTTCCAGCGATAATAGGAATATTATACAAATTAGCAACTTTTGGAATGAGGTCCATAAGTTGATTACGTTCACTTTTCTTTTCTGTATACATGCCTAATGTATGCAGGGCATCCTTTTCGTTCATTATCACGATATCAGCAAGTTCAAATATTTCTTCATAATGGCTGCGAGCCTGATGATGGCCATTCTTTCCCCATAGTGAAGGACGGAAATTACAATCAAAAATGATGGTTCCGCCTGCTTTTTTTACTGCATGTGCAAAGGTTTTTAATTGCTGTCTAACAAGATCATTCATCGCTAATGTAATCCCACAAAAATGAACGATATCAATTTGTTCAGCAAGCTTCTCAAAACGATAGAAATCGTGAGTCGCTGTATTAAAGCTACTCTCCATACGATTAGAATAGGTTACTCTGCTTGGCCTAACACCAAAGCCATTTTCTAAAAAGTACATACCAAGCGATTGACCATGTCGTATAATAAAGGAGGAATCTATACCTAATTTTTGCAAAAAGGATTGGGCTGCATCTCCTAGGGGAGTAACAGGTAACGTGGTTACGATTGAACCTCTATGTCCAAAACATGTAAGAGCTCCGGTAATATTGACACCTGTACCAGAAAAGCTATAGTTTAATGAATCTGCTTGTGAGAGTAATTTGTAATCAGGAACCTGCAATCGCATCATGACTTCACCAAATGCGGCAATATGCTTAATCATATGTATCAACTAATTTCTTCATGATGTCAGTTAACGCATAAATATCTTCAATATTTGTTTCACCAGTCTGTTTACTAATAATGGAAGAGTATACATGAGGAATAATTTTAGGAACATTTGCCGCTAATGCGATTTCCAAAATGGTGTTAAAGTTTTCTTTATTTATTCCACCAGTAGGCTCTAATCCAAAATCTTCCTCCCCACATGCCTTGGCAACAGCCTTGTATGCCTCAATCGTTGTAAGTCCTTTCATAGGAAAGAATTTAATAGCATTTCCTCCCATATCGCGAATTAGAGCAATTGCAGATTTGATAGGTACAATAGCTTGCTCCTCTATAGTAGCACTAATTGCTCCAGTGGAAATCTTAACGAGGTTTGGATCCTCCGTAGGAGATACTAAACTATTAATCCAGCTATTACGTTCACCTAAATTAGCTCTTGTTGCTCCAACAGCAGGGAATACTTGATTAATGTGGTCACAAGCATAATGCTTTACAATTTCAGCAACAACAGAAGCTTGTTTATTATCTCCCGCTCCTAGTCCAATAGATATGGCTCCGTCTATCGCTTCTCCATAAGCTTGCATAGCTGCAATAGCATTATCGATTGTTTGATAATCTTTTGATAGTACTCCAATTAAAACATGTCCTTCAGCAGCTTGGAAAACTGCTTTGGCATTTTCGGGGCTATTGGCTAAAACATTCAATGCGACACGCTGCTTATAAAACCGTTTTTCGATGGCTAGCATGTTACATCCCTCCTACGTATGTTTTAATACTTTCTTTAATAATATGGATATCATCATTCTTTAATGAACGTGGGTCGATATCAAAAAAACCTTGGTTCGCCCCATAATCTCTTGTATAGATAGCTATATTGCCATTACGAAGCTGTTGGGTTAATTTTTTTGCAGAGATCGAAGCAATATTGGCATCAATCTGAATTCGTGCTCGATATATAGCTCGACCTGCTTCATCTTGAACAACCGTTACAGTTATACCGGAAATATGATTTAAGTCTTCTAATTCTGTTAAGACTTCTTTTTGCAGTAGACTATTATCAGGCTTATTCGCATATTCATCAAGCGCTTTAAGTAAACCAAAAATAGACTCTTTACCTACTTTCATACTTCGGCCAATTCCATGCAATTGTACCTTTATCCATTCGATGTATTTTCTTCTACCGGCGACAATACCGGAGGTTGGCCCTTCGATTGCTTTTGATCCACTGTAAATAACAACATCAGCGTAGTTTATATACTTTTGCAACGCTCCTTCAGCCGCAGCATCTACAATGAAAGGGATTTGCTTCTCTTGAGCGACTTGATAAGCCTCCTCAACGGAAAGTATGTTTTTTTGTACGGCATGATGTGATTGAACATATAGAATAGCTGCTGTTTTTGATGAAATGGCTTCACGGATATGCTCTGCCTTACCTTCATTAGCATATCCAGCTTCAACAACTGTACCACCACCTAAGTAAACCATTGTTTCGATAGGGGCTCCATAGTGTACATTATGACCTTTTAACAAGATAACCTCATTCTTCTCAATTGGTTCCTGATGTAGGCGATCGCTTTTACGACGGTTCCCCTCAGTTATTAGTCCAGCAACAGACAATACAATTCCGCTAGATGCCGAATTAACTATTACAGCAGCTTCAGAGGCTAAGTGATTGGCAACGTAGTCACCAGATTTATTCACTAAATCTGCCATTTCAACGTAATTTTGTCCTCCTTGCTTCATAGCTTCCATAACGGAATCTGTCGGAGCGGATACTCCAAGAATACTCATTCGACCACTTGCATTAATGACACGCTTTAAACCATAGTTAGCATGTAAGGTACGTTCCATTCTTAAACACTCCTTTAGCCTTAATATGTTTGGTAGCTATTTGTTCCTCGCCTTCCGAGTCAATTAGCTTTACAGGGCTATTCTCTATTGAAAATAAAGTTAAATTAGCTGGTTCTCCTTCTTGAATTCTTCCGAGTTTTGGCATCTTTAACCAATTAGCAGCATTGATCGTTACGCCAGCAATTACCTCCTCTATTGAATAACCAAGATAGAGGAATTTAGATAGTGTTTTAGACATACTATATACTGGTCCATTCAGTCGATTGTTTCGATAAATATCCGTACTAATTGTGTCGAATTTTAATCCTTGTCTTTTTGCTGCTTCGGCTACTTGAAATGAAAAACTTGCTGAACCGTGTCCAACATCTAAATGAATGCCTTTATTAACTGCTTTCGTAACAAATGAATGGATGTGCTCGTTATTATCAAATAGACGATTTGCCTTTCCGTGCAAAAAATGTGTGACGATGTCTTCCTTTTCTAATAAATCGAAAATTTGTTCTATATAAGGAGGACTTGAACCGATATGAACCATTAACGAGCGTTTCGTGATGAGAGATAAACGACGAGCCAATTGTAGAGGCTTAATTCCTTGTTCACCTACAACGCTTTTACTCATTCTTGCCTTTAGACCGACGATAAAGTCAGGAAATTGTTCCACTGCCTTAACCACTTTATCACTATTAATCCAGCTTAGATTAGATAATTCGTCTATTCGTTTTAGACCAATGCTAGAGATGTTCAAAAAAGCAAGTAGATTTGTTTTACACTGCTTGGATAGCTCGTGGAGGTCTGCAATGCGGTCCGCTCCGCAACTACCTGCATCTACAACAGTTGTTACTCCTTGCTTGATGCCGATTTCATCGACATCATCCCCATAAGGATCAAATTCAGGAAAGGCGTGTACATGCAAGTCAATCCAGCCACTTGAGACGTATAGACCAGTGCAATCAATTACATGCTCTCCATTTAAAGTTTTGGGCTCAGAAATAGCTTTTATTGTTCCATCTTCAATAAAAAAGTCGTATTTTTGATGATTTAAACGTGACACATTATGTAATACATAGGTGTTACACATAGCAGACATCCTTTTTCAGTAATTTCATTGTTTTCAGTATATCATTTAACTGGTATAGTTATCTATATTTTACGAAATTTTGCTGAATAATTATTGATAAATGCGAATGAGAAATAAGAAAATAGAAACTTACATGAAGAAAGTATTGGCTGGGCATGGTGAGTCTATTACTGGATTGAGCAGAGAATTATCGTGAAAAATGGTAATCAAGGGTTGAGGCATCGTAATGGTGTAAATAAACTATTACTTTGATAAAATCGTAACAACAAAAAATCCTTATGTCGCTGGCTTGCGATGTAAGGATTTTGTTAGCTGTATTAACGAAAAATGACTAGCTACACTATTAATAAAAGCGTTTAAAACTATCAAAATGTTTTTTCCAGTAGGAGTTATTTAAACTGCTTATTTGCACTCCACTTGAACCAGCATGAATGAAGGTGTTATTCCCCAAATAAATGCCTAGGTGAGATATGCCAGGACGATAGGTTCCTGCAAAAAAGACAAGATCCCCTACTTGAGGCTTTGTAACATAATGGGAGCGATTAAAATAACCATCACTGGAAAGTCGATTTATACTCATGCCGCCTTTTTTGTACACGTAATGAATAAAACCACTACAATCAAATCCTGATGGTGTCGATCCTCCCCAAACATACTTTACTCCCTGCATACTCTTTGCCGTTTGAATAACCTTTTCTACATTATATTGAACATTGTTAGATGGTTTTTCATTGGTATTTCCGTTTGAATTAGTGTTTGAGCTACTACCTATACTCAATTTTTGACCGATAAAAATTAAGTCAGAGTTTAAGTTATTCCACTTTTTTAAATTAGCTACACTAACCTTATATTGAAGAGCTATCCGTGATAAAGTATCACCTGATTTTACGATATATACCTTTGTTGAACCTGTTTGATTCGAACTGTTATTAGAAGAACTAGAACCTGAATTAGATCCAGTAGAACTCGATCCGTTTGAACTATTTTTTGAAACAGCAAGTACATTACCTGGATAAATTAATGTTGAATTAAGGTTGTTCCACTTCATAAGGTTGCTCAACGAGATATTATACTTAATGGCAATTCCGCTCAGCGTGTCTCCGCTTTTAACCGTATACGTTTTAGAGCTATTCGAATTATTATTAGTTGGTTTTGAAGAACTGGAGCTAGAACCGGACGTGTTGTTATTCTCTGTTTCTATGATTTGATTGGGGTAGATCGTATCTCCTGATAGTTTGTTTATCGATTTTAATTTGGCAACATTTGTATTATACTTTTGGGCTATTGTCCATAAGGACTCGCCGCTTTTAACTTTATGAGACGCTGCTTCTACCTCTTCCGCTGCAAATATTGCCGAGGCTATTGCTGCACTTGCAGTAACGGACATGATTATTTTTTTATTGCTCATTATAGGTCCTCCCTCACATAAACGTGCTAATATATAGAACTATTATCTCTATTATCGGAAGAAATTGGATGAAGTTTAGGGAAAATGGATGTTTTTTAGAATAAAATTTTCGTGTCTTTTTATCTATGAAAAATCCTGGAAAATCAGGGTTTTGTTGAAATTTGCTTCATGTTGATAAAAATTCTGCGATTTATTAGTTCTTTTTAACTGTAAATTAAGGTGTTTTCAGATTACCAAATTTAAACTATTTAACCATTGAATTGAAATATAACTATGATTATATAGTTGTGTTTGGTATAATTAATAGTACTTTAGAAATGATACAAAAGAACTATTTGATATTTACTTAAAAACATACTAGCTATGTTTAATTGGTTAGTAAAGATAAATTGGTTCCTGACTAATCAGTACCGTTTTATTTCACTTTATCCCGCATATAACTGGCAGTAAGCTCCCCACTTCAAGGAATAAATAGAAACCAGTATTGCTAAGTGGGGAATCAACTGCCGGTAAATGTCCGATTGGTTCAGAGGCCTTTAGGTCATACCCTTGTGGTACTAACCATCCGTGGGATAAACAAAAACCCCCCGCGGATGGAAGTTTCACTTTATTCACTTGATGTAAGGGGAGAAATTAGAGATAGAGGGGTCATATGAATGATAAAGGTGATGATTGTAGATGACCAAAGGTTATTTATTGATGGGCTTCGAGCATTAATTAGTAATGAAATAGATATAGAGGTTATCGCTACTGCTGTCAGTGTTAATCAAGCAATAGAGAAAATGGTAGAGAATACTCCTGATATTATACTTATGGATGTGCAAACTCCCTACAAGCAGACCGCTAGGGCAATTGTAAAAATGATAGAGAAATATTCAGGAATCAAGGTAATTGTTTTAACTACAATTATAGATGAGGATCTAATCATTTCATCTATTAATGCAGGCTGTAAAGGTTATTTATTAAAAAACCATGATTCAAAGCATTTACTTAGAGCTATAAGAGATGTTTATCATAATGAAGTTGTCTTTTCAGGAAAAATCTCACAGATATTGGCAAGAAAGATTATAGAGACAAAGTATGATAACAGAGAACTACTTAATAAAGCGTTTTTAAATCGAAACATCCATTTATCGAATAGAGAACTAGATATAGCTTGTCTATTAACAGAGAATATGTCTAATAAACGTATTGCCCAAAGGCTTTTTCTCAGTGAAGGGACAGTGAAAAATTATATCAGTGGAATTTACACTACGTTTCAAATTCATAACCGCAAAGAACTTGTTAGCTATTTTCAACGTTTATTACAAAAATAGACGAAAAAATATGACTATTTAATAGAAAAGTAACTAAAAATATGACCATGTATTTAGTATGATGTATGTAATTCGAAAACTCAATGCTTTAAAAGCAGGAATGAAGGTCATACTATGATAAAAATCGTTTGCATCCCAAATAGTGACTTTATGAAAAACATTGCACGAACTCTTCGCACAACAAAGGGTATAAAGGTTATCGACGACGTAAGCAGGTCTGGAAGGAAATTAAACAATACGGTGGCATTGATTGATTTAGATAGATACGAAGCTGACAATTTATTATCATTAATTAAAGATTTATCAGATAGAGAGATTAGAGTAATTGGTTTTATAAATGCCTGTTTAGGAGTAACTAATTTAAAGTTCATTGATGCTGGAGTAAATAGTATATTTGTAAAGTATGATTCAGTTACTGATAATATTGCAAAGGTAATTGAAAGTTTAAATAGAACTAATTATTATTTACCGAATAAGCTGATTTCGCCATTACTGCATGCTATTGAAGAAAGAAAAAGAGCAAACCAAGAGGCATTTGCTTATCGTATTGAAAAGTCTGGTTTTTCTATGACTAGAAAACAAATAGATATAGCATATTTATTAAGAAAGGGTTTTAGTAATAAAGAGATCGCATTATTCCTTGGAATATCAGAAGGGGCAACGAAAGTACATATTAGTAGAATATACGCTAAAATGGGCAATTCAACAAGAAATGAAGTAATTGATATATTTGATCGTTTAATGACTAGGCGTGGTTAAATGTCTTTTTATCCCGCATATAACTGGCAGTAAGATTCCCAATACAAGCAATAAGGAGAAACCAAAATTGGTAAAAGGAGAATCAACTGCCAGTAAATGTCCGATTGGTTCGGGCCTACATGGAAGTAGGTCACAAAGGCGTTGCCACAGGACGTGGCGATTTAAGCCTTTGTACGTATTTGTTTCAGTAAAAGCCGATGGAAGTTTCACTTTATCCCGCATATAACTGGCAGTAAGATTCCCAATTCAAGCAATAAGGAGAAACCAAAATTGGTAAAAGGGGAATCAACTGCCAGTAAATGTCCGATTGGTTCACCTAACCATCCGTGGGGATAACAAAGCTCCCACGGATGGAAGTTTCACTTTATGTAAGAGTTATGGTAAGAATGATCGTATTTGACGTAAATTTTCAAAAATATTATAATGTTACTATATTTAAAAGAAAGCGTATGCATGATATAAGTTACTGCAAGTTTCCCTTGTTGGCCCCTTATATCATCTGCAGCATCCTAAAGGGGATTCTTTCATTGTATAATGACAATACCATCTATGTAATTGGCGATGCAAAGGCACCGCAGAACAACCCAATTACGAAAAAGTACAGTCAATTTTTTCTAGCATTAGTGATTGATGCGACTACTGATGAGATTATTGATAGCGAATGCTCCTCAACGATACAATTAACCAATGCGTTTGTAAGATCATTATTTATTGGTCGAATGGTGGATGATAAGGGTATTGAGGAAGCGATTCGCAAGCGATATCAAGGTTCATCGCAAAAGGCGCTAGTTGTCGCCTATCATGATGCAAGATATAAATATAGCCAAGCGAAAGCTGCTTTGACTACAGAAGCCTAGTCGAAATCCAGCCTGACATTATTTGTTAGGCTGGATTTTTTATTTGGTCTGAAAATTAAGGTAATTGCATCTTGGATGGAGAATTATACAGGGAAAGTAATTGCTATGGAATACGTGAGCACCTTTTGTGGCAAAGGGGGAGAGGCAACAATCCGATGTTTCCATGTATAAAACGTAAGAAAGATATTATTTGATAATTAGGGGGAAAACAACATGATTACAGATGGTTTCTTTTATATTGCTGTCTTGGTAGCGTTAGCTGCACTGATGGTTGGAATAGAGAATAAATTTAGCTCGAACCGCTTTTTAAAATTCATCCCAGGTATTGTACTAATTTATATTGGGGCGGCCTTTTTGCAGACAATTGGTTTATTTGATAATGAAGCTACAGCACCTGCATATTCTACTGTGAAGAATGCTCTGCTTCCTGCAATGTTAATGATGATGCTATTGAAATGTGATATTCGCAGTATCATTAAACTTGGCCCACGCATGCTCGGTGGATATTTTGTTGCGGTAATTAGTATCATTCTTGGTTTTGCCATTGTGTACTTGATATTTAATCACTTTTATGTAGCGGATACATGGCGTGCTTTTGGAGCACTTGCAGGTAGTTGGACTGGTGGGAGCGCTAATATGGTGGCTCTTCAAGACATTCTACAGGTTCCAGAAAATATTTTTGGTTATGTGTTAATGATGGATACGATCAATTATGCAGTATGGGTCATGTTTATGTTCTGGTTGGTTCCGTTCGCAGGTGCGTTTAATCGTTGGACGAAAGCAGATACAACGATTATGGATAATGGCTTAGCAGAGGATGCAGGCAAAATGAATGATATGCAAGGTACGGAATTTAAGCATATGATGTACTTGCTTGGGATTGGTCTACTTGTCTCTGCGTTAGCAACGTTAGCTGGAAATCATTTACCAGCTTTAGGAGATGTGTTCAGTTCGACTACATGGACAATTCTAATTGCTTCTGTTATTGGATTAATACTTGGGCAAACACGTATATCTAAAATTCCAGGCGCATTAGATGTTTCCAATGTAATGTTGTATATTATCGTGGCATTAATCGCTTCGCAATCCGATTTCTCACAGATTGCCCAAGCTCCTATTTATCTGATTTCTGGTTTTTTAATTATGTTCATTCATTTAGTGATTATGCTGTTACTAGGAAAGCTGTTCAAATACGATTTATTTACACTAGGGATTGCCAGCTTAGCAAATATAGGAGGAATGGCCTCAGCACCGATGCTTGCTGCTTCCTATAGTCGTAGTTTAATCCCAGTAGGTGTAGTTATGGCATTAATTGGTTCCTTCCTCGGTACGTATTTTGGCATGTTTATAGGGAAAATACTTGAAATATTGTAAAGCTGCTATTTTTTAAGAAAATGGCATAAGATATCAGTAGATTCACAGAACAATAGAAAGATAGATCAATGTTTAAAAGTAGAAAAAGGAGGAAATTGTGTTGCTTATTGAGGATATACAGGTATCATACCGAAAAATCCCGTTGCACACCCCGTTTAAAACGGCATTGCGGACGGCAACTGAAATTGAAAGTATAACGATAATTATTCATTTAGAAAATGGCATGGTAGGTAAAGGAGAAGCAGCACCGACTTGGGTGATCACCGGTGATTCTGCACAAAGCATTCAAGCAGCTTTAGAAGGACCAATTAAACAGGCTATCTTGCATCAAGACCTTTCTCATTTCCAAACGCTGCTGGCAGCGGTCCAGAATAGTTGTATAGGAAATACGAGTGCCAAGGCAGCGGCTGATATGGCACTTTATGATGCATATAGCAAATGGTTGAATATCCCACTATATCAATTATTAGGTGATAATCAATCACTTCACACATCAATGACGGTTGGTGTCGATGATCCAGCGAAGATGGCAGCTGATGCCAAAAAATGGGTCGAAGCTGGTTATTCTCGTTTGAAAATTAAAGTAGGCTCCAAGCCAGAACTAGATATCGCAAGGGTTTCTGCGATAAGAGAAGCTATCCCTACGGATGTGTTGCTCAGGCTAGATGCGAATCAAGGCTGGCAACCGAAACAAGCTGTCCAGTTAATTAAAGAGATGGAACGAATGGATTCGGGAATAGAGTTTATTGAACAGCCAGTAAAAGCCAAGGATCTAGAAGGGCTAAAGTTTGTTACAGACCATGTGCAGACGGCAATTATGGCAGATGAGAGTATCTTTTCTCCGTTAGATGCATTTACGATTGTCAGTGGTCATTATGTGGATTTGTTAAATATTAAGTTAATGAAATGCGGTGGGATTCGGAATGCGCTAAGCATCGCTAATTTAGCTATGGTGCATCGAATTCCATGTATGATTGGCAGCATGATGGAATCTAGTTATTCTGTTGGAGCAGCAGCACACTTTGCCGCAGCTCATCCAAATGTACTCTACTATGACCTGGATGCTCCACTATGGTTAGTAGAACAGCCTACGGTAATTGATTATCAAGGTGAGAAATTACATCTATCATCTGCTGCTGGCATTGGCACAGTGAATCAACCGAAAGATTAACATGGAAAATCATAGAAGGAGGCAAATTCATGTTTGTAAAATGGATGAAAATACTAGGAATGGCGTTAATTGGATGTATCTTAGTAAAACCAATCATATCACAGGCGGCAGGCAATTCTGAGGAGCATGTATTTGAAGCCGAAGAAGATATGATTGCTTATATAGATGTTGCAGTCGCTACGCTTTGGACTGAGCCTAATATCTTACGGGAAGTGGATCAACCATCTGCGAGCAATCCAGTAGCTATTTGGAAATGGAAAGAAGATATGACGTATGAACAAGAATTGCAGTTGTCTGGTGATGGGATGCTGGAGACGCAGGCTCTGTATGGGAATAAAGTCACCATTCTTGAAACAGAAGGAGAGTGGGTGAAGGTTGCTGTTGATGGACAACCTACACCAAAAGAGGAATTAGGTTACAGCGGTTGGATGCCAGCTTCACAGCTCACCTATACAACGAAGTTCGCTAATAAAACTAATGATCCATTTGTTATGGTAGACGCACCAACTAGTTATTTATATCATACACCAGCTTTCCGCCATCAAGGAATGGAGATTAGCTATAATACACGCTTACCTTATCTAGGTGAATCCAAGCATGCATATCGTGTGATGCTACCATCTGGAAGTCATGCATGGGTGAAGAAAGCAGATGCCAAAACCTATGAATCTCAAAAAGCTATTCCGACGCCAACGGGACAAGCGTTAGTAGAGGCAGGGAAGCAATTCTTGGGCCTGCATTATCTGTGGGCAGGTATGAGTGGATTCGGATTTGACTGCTCTGGATTTACATTTACCCTGTATCAATCTCACGGGATAACGATTCCACGTGATTCCAGTATTCAAGCAACACATGGTGAGCCGGTGGCATATGAAGATATTCAGCCTGGAGACCTCTTGTTTTTTGCCCATGATCAGGGCAAGGGAAGTGTCCATCATGTTGCGATGTATGCTGGTGACGGTAAGATGATTCATTCACCAAATTCAAAAAAAGATGTGGAAATCATTCCAGTGACAACAAAAGGGTATTATGAGGAGCTTTCAGGTATTCGTAGGTATTTGTCGAAAACAGACTAAAGTGTTAGAAAGGATGGGTAAATAACCTGAACGCTTATCTCTAAAGTTACAAAAGATAAGCTTTAAAGTATTGGAAGTATACTCATGAGCAATTAGCTAATGGAAATAGGACAGAGGAAAGCTAGTTGTGATAACGAATTAGAGAGGGGCTGGGACAAAACCCAGTAACTGAAAAAAGTGGTACGCCAATTTAGGGCGTATCACTTTTTTTACTTTTTTCAATATTT